>JAUVVE010000034.1 GCA_030604795.1 Dehalococcoidia bacterium
ATTTTAAGATTAGAAAATACTTTAATGTGATTGTAACTGGAGAACATATAAAAAAACACAAACCAGACCCATATCCAATAAATCTTGCTGTTAAAAGATTGGGTTTAAAAAAATCAGAGGTTTTGTATATTGGAGATGATAAAGTGGATATAGAAGCAGCAAAAAAAGCAAAAGTTAAAATAGTTTTGTATAGAAATAAATTTAAAGAGTCGTCCAGAGCCTAGGCGCGGCAGCAGTAGTTACAGGTGGACAGACAATGAATCCCAGCGTGCAGGAGATACTTCAGATAGTGGAGGCGGTGCCGTCACAGAAGATTATTATCTTGCCTAATAACAAGAACATCATCCTTACTGCGTCTCAAGTCCAGCCGCTAACATCCAAAGAGGTAGCTGTGATACCGACCAGAACGATGCCTCAGGGGGTAGCGGCTCTCATTGCTTTCAACTACGAGGGGAGTCTGGAAGAGAATGCTGAGGCAATGGAGGAATCCGTGGCCACGGTGAAAACCGTGGAGATCACCAAGGCCGTGCGTAATACCCAAATAAAAGGGCTAAAGATGAGGAAGGGGCAAGCTATTGCCATTGTCGATGACGAGGACATAGTGGCTGCTGGGGATAGCGTGGCTGAGGTCCTCTTCGAAGCTGTTGCTAAGGCAGGCATCGAACTGGCGGAGGTGGTGACTCTGTATCACGGTGCAGAGGTTGAGACAGCTCAAGCGGAGCAGGTAACCGAAGAAATCCGTAAGAGGTATCCTGGGAAGCAGGTGGAGATGGTCTGCGGTGGTCAATCCCACTATGACTACATAATCTCGCTGGAATGACAATCTTGGACTTGGAGGCTTAGCTATGGCGAAAACCCTAGCTAGAGGTACTTCGGGTTTGTCGTTCCCAGCTGGCCAATGAGTAAGCGATTAGGGTGGTGCCTTTGAATGTGTACTTGGGCACTGAGAAGCTGCAGTGGTAGACTGGCTATAGCCACCGAATCGCCCTGCCGAAGCTTGGTAGCCAGCAGTGCTTTTTCCTGACCGCGTGAGTGGGCGTCTGTTGTTGTTGCGCCTCTTGTCATGCTAGCTACATGCAGTCTACGAACACGCCCTTCAGGGTGGGGCATGGTCAGGACGGTTTCTGGAGGTGGAGAGTGACAGTCAAGATCGTTACTGACAGTACTACGCCGGAGGAAGCAACTTCTTTGGAGGAGCGGGCATGGATAGCCAGGCTTGGCCCAGCGTTAGGTGTGCACGGTGATCCAGGCGCTCTGATTCTGGCCCTCAGAGAAGGGGAAGACTAGTGGCAGCTCCGACGCTTGTGGATGTCGAGCCACTGCGTACCATTCTCCAACTGGAATGCCAAAAGGACTATGCCGATACTGTAGTAATTGGCGGGCTCGATAGATACCTTCGCAGATGGGGAACAGAAACCAGAGACAAGATAAAGGCATCTCAGCTTCTGGCTCATTTCGACGATCTTCAACTGGCTGAACCTGGTTACGCTGCGTGGGATAGGGAGAAGCGCAGAGTATGGATAAAGGACGTCCTTGATTGGCTAGCTTGGGCGGAAGAGGTAGCGCCGGCAGCAACAGACCCCGCTCAGTCTGCCGTCGCTGGCAGTGCTTCCAGTGCTCATGCGATGCGTTCGCCAAGCGGTGATGGGGGGCTGGATTCGGCGGTAACGGTTGTGAAGGGTGTTAGTGCCAACTTGGCTATTAAACTAGCCAAGCTCGGGGTGAAGACGGTTCGCGACCTGCTCTATTTCTTCCCCAGGCGCCATCTCGACTACAGCCAGAGAAAACCCATTGCTGAACTTGAAGCGGACGTAGAAGGGGAACAGACTGTTGTGGCTACTGTGTGGGAGGCGCGAGTAACCAGGCTGGGCAATCAACGGGGTACCGAGGCCATTGTGGGTGATGAGACGGGCAATATGAGAGCAGTCTGGTTCAATCAACCTTATCTGGCGAAGAAGTTCGTGACAAATGCTCAGGTAGTGCTGAGCGGCAGAGTAGCTGAGTTCAGGAAGCAGAAGGTCTTCGAGTCTCCAGAGTGGGAGTTGGTCGAGGATAAGGAGTTGATTCATACCGGCCGTCTAGTGCCCGTATATCCTCTGACTCGAGGCCTATATCCACGTCAGGTGAGAAACCTTGTAAAGCGAGTTGTGGATACCTGGGCTTGGCAGGTGACCGATTTCCTGCCCCAGGAAACCCAGAGTCGGTGTCGACTCCTAGGTTTACCACAGGCGATCGTCCAAGCTCATTACCCAGATAGCCATTCGATGAAAGCCGAGGCTCGAAAGCGTCTAGCTTTTGACGAGCTTTTTGTGCTTCAACTGGGGGTGCTCAGTAACAAACGAGACTGGCAGGACAGCCAGCCGGGTAACGCTTTCAGCATAGATGAGGAAAGCATCAACAGATTTGTGAATTCCTTGCCTTTTGTTCTGACTGGAGCGCAACAGCGGGTGCTCCAAGAAATCTTTGCTGACTTGAAGCAGCCAAGAGCTATGGCGCGGCTTCTTCAGGGCGAGGTAGGGAGTGGCAAGACTGTGGTGGCTGTGGCAGCCTTGCTGGTAGCTGTCGATAATGGCTATCAGGGAGCACTGATGGCACCGACTGAGATACTGGCTGAACAACACTTCCATAACATCAGCCAATTTCTATCTGAAGCAAGTAATAAGGGGGATGAGCAGGGCAATGTTTGGGGCTATGATGGGCTTCTCTCTCGGCGTATTACTCTTGCCTTGCTGGTTGGAAGTCTGAGCGGCACAGAAAAAGAGGATGTGCATCGGCGTATTCAGGAGGGCGAGATAGACATCGTTATCGGCACGCACGCTCTCATTCAGAAGGGAGTCGAGTTTCGTAAACTCGGGCTGGCCGTAATTGATGAGCAGCATCGTTTTGGAGTTATGCAGCGCTCAACATTGCATCAGAAGGGGTTTAATCCCCATTTGCTGGTGATGACAGCCACTCCTATCCCACGGACATTGGCGCTGACTCTTTATGGCGATTTGGACCTTTCGGTCATAGACGAGCTGCCTCCAGGGAGACAAGCGATAAAAACAAGGTGGCTTGAGCCTAAATACAGGAGGAGGGCGTATGCCTTTCTACGGCGGCAGATTGCTGCCGGACAGCAAGCTTTCATAATTTGCCCTCTTATTGAGGAATCAGAGAGCATCGAGGCTAAGGCAGCGGTGGCTGAGTATGAGAGGTTATCCAAAGAGGTTTTCCTCGATTTGAGGCTCGGCCTGCTTCATGGGCGAATGCCGGCCAATGACAAAGAGGGAACAATGCAAAGCTTCCGGGATGGTAAGCTTGATATTCTGGTGTCTACGCCCGTGGTGGAGGTAGGCATTGATATACCTAATGCCACAGTTATGCTGGTAGAAGCGGCCGACCGTTTCGGACTATCTCAGCTGCATCAGTTTCGGGGTCGAGTCGGACGTGGTGAAAAGCCAAGTTACTGTCTGCTTTTGGCTGAGAATCCCTCGCCGGAAGGAATGGAGAGGTTGAAGTCTATCGAAGCAACTCAGGATGGTTTCAAGCTAGCTGAAAAGGACTTGGAGCTACGTGGACCAGGTGAGTTCTTCGGCACGCGGCAGAGTGGTTTGCCAGACCTCCGGATGGCAAGGTTATCCGATGCACCGCTTTTGGAGTTGGCTCGAAATGAGGCCATATCGCTTTTTGAAAGTGACCGAGGCCTCAAGAAGCCCGAGCATGCCCTCTTGGCTCACGAGCTTGCCCGAGTATGGCAGAGCGGTGGTGAGCGGAGTTGATTTCATGTTACTAAGGCAGAAACTGACTGGAGCTTTGGAGGAGGCTGCAACACGGGCTCAGCAAGAAGGGTTACTTGCCTTTGCGGCGCCGCCCGAGATCACTGTAGAACATCCACAGAATCCTGAGCACGGTGACTATGCTTCAAGTCTTCCGTTGAAGGTGGCCCGGGCAACAGGCTTGGTTCCTCTGGCAGTCGCTGAGAGGATAATCGAGCTTATGTCTCCTTTGCCCGAGGTTGACCAGATAGTTGCCACACCTCCCGGCTTTATCAACTTCACTCTCAGCCCTGGCTGGCTGACACTGCAGGTAGAGGCTATCTTGGATGCTGGCGATTCTTTCGGTAATATTGATTTGGGTGGCAGCAAGTCTGTTCAGATTGAGTTTGTTAGTGTCAATCCTACTGGTCCCCTTCACGTAGGGCATGGGCGAGGCGCTGTCTTGGGTAGCACTTTGGCTAATGTGCTCAGTGCTGCTGGCTATGCTGTGGAGAAAGAATACTACATTAATGATGCTGGCAGCCAGCTGGACGCCTTTAACCGTTCTCTTTATGCTCGTTATCAACAATGCCTCGGCGTCGATAGTGCGATGCCGAGCGAAGGCTATATGGGCGACTATATGGTTGATCTAGTCAGCGAGATCGTCGGCAAAGAGGGTGGCCGCTTTCTAACGTTACCCAAGGATGTTGCTACTCGGGAGCTAGGGCAGATGGGAGTTGGCCAAGTCATGCGGACAATCAGACAGGACCTCGAGTTGCTGGGAGTGGAGTTTGATGTTTGGTTTAGTGAACAAGGCCTGTACCGAAATGGCCAATATGAAAAAGCTATGAAGTTGCTGAAAGACGGCGCCTATATGACAGAGAGGGAAAACGCTACTTGGTTTGTATCATCGGCATTGGGCGAAGACAAAGATAATGTACTCGTACGCAGCGATGGTTCACCAACTTACTTCGCATCTGATATCGCCTATCACTATAATAAGTTCTTGGAACGGCAATTCGATAGCGTGATTGACGTCTGGGGAGCTGACCACCAAGGACACGTTTCTCGTATGAAGGCTGCGGTCAATGCCCTGGGGCTAGATCCAGAACGACTGAAGGTCATCATCTGCCAGCTAGTGACGCTACGTCGTGGCCGCGAAATCGTGAGGGTTTCGAAACGCAGCGGTGATATTATCACCCTGCGGGAGGTGATAGACGAAGTTGGCTCGGATGCCTGTCGCTTCTTCTTCTTGTCGCGTTCTGCTGATGCCCAGATGGACTTTGATTTGGAACTAGCCAGAAAACAGTCAGCAGATAACCCGGTCTACTATGTTCAATATGGCCACGCTCGTATTGCCAGCATCCTTGGGCTAGCTAAAGAAAGAGGAGTCGACTATAGCCAGGGCGATGTTTCCCTGCTCACCACCGAGCCGGAGCTGGCCTTAATACGGCGGATGATTTTGCTGCCAGAAATGGTGGAGACGGTTGCCAGCAATTTGGAGCCCCATCATTTGTCCTACTATGCTCAAGACTTAGCTACTGTCTTCCACAGCTTCTATAAGCAGTGCCGGGTCATCTCGAAGAACCAGGCACTGACTTCTGGTCGGCTTAAGTTAGTTAGAGCCGCTCAAATCGTTCTGGCGAGAACCCTTCACCTGATGGGAGTGACAGCCCCTGAGAGTATGTAGACAGATATCCCGCAGTCCCCTCTCCTGGGCCGTGTTTGTAGCTAGCTGCGCTTTGTGCTAAACTTCAACTTCGGGACAAATGAAGCAGCGTGTTTTCTCTGGCGCTCGCCCTACTGGAAGACAACATATCGGCAATTATCTAGGGGCTATACGTAACTATGTTGCGCTTCAAGAACAATATGATTGTATCTATTGTGTGGTTGACATCCATGCTTTGACGAGCTTGGAGGAGACGGACAGGCTTCAGGAGAGCATTCATGAGATGATGCTTGACTGGCTAGCCGCCGGTCTTGACCCGCAAAGGAGTATCCTCTTCGTTCAATCCCATGTTCCCGAGGTCATGGAGCTTCACACTCTCCTTAGCATGGTCACCCCACTAGGTTGGCTATTACGGGTACCTACTTTCAAAGAGAAAGCGCGAATGCAGCCACACAACGTCAACTATGGACTGGTGGGCTACCCCGTGCTTATGACCGCAGATATTGTGCTTTATAAGGCTGAAGTGGTGCCAGTGGGCGAAGACCAGCTCCCTCACCTCGAATTGGCACGGGAGATAGCCCGCCGCTTCAATTCTATCTTTGGCCCTACTTTTCCAGAGCCTCAATCCAAGCTCACCTCCTTCCCTCTGGTGTTGGGATTGAATGGCGCTCAGAAGATGGGCAAGACGTACGATAATTATATCGAACTGGCGGCCACGCCCGAAGAAACGTCGAAGCTGGTGATGACTGCGGTTACTGACCCGGCCCGGCGTTATCGCTCTGACCTAGGCCATCCCGAGGTGTGTAATGTGTTCAATCTTCATCACTTCTTCAGTTCGGCCCGCGTAGATGAGATTGCTGTCGAATGTCGTTCGGCAGGCATCGGTTGTGTTGATTGTAAGAAACTACTAGCTCAAGGAATAAACTCCGAACTGGAAGGCTTTCGAGAGAGGAGGGCTGCTTTTGCGGCAAGGCCGCAATGTGTAGCTGAAGCCCTTTCGGGTGGGTCTCGCCAGGCTCAGGTAATTGCCAAAGAGACCCTAGCAGAAGTCAAGGAAAAGATGGGCCTTGTTCAGCGTTCTGTTTGAAACTCTGGTTATGAGAGCGTTTGGCAACCATACCTGTCATTCTGAGCGAGGCGAAGAATCCCTCATTTAGCCTCTCCCTTGACGGGAGAGGAATAAGGTGAGGGTGACAAAATAAACAACCTCCTATGAATAACTTACCCTTAGCACGAAGTGGCAGGAGTGCCCTTGAAGTGGCTGTTCAGGCGGCCGAAGAAGCCGGTAAGATTCTCCTAGCCTATTTTCACTCGGCAAAAGACACAAAGCACAAGGGTAAGGGAAATCTTGTCACCAAGGCAGACATCCTGTGCGAAAAGCGCATACTGGAAACGCTAGAGCCAGAGTATCCTGACCACAACATCCTCTCTGAGGAATCGAATTCCTCTACCCCGGTTGCCGGCTATACCTGGATAATTGACCCGCTGGACGGTACCAACAATTATGTGTTTGGCATTCCCTTCTTCTGCACAAGTATTGCCCTGGTCAAAGATGAGGATATCCTTCTGGGGGTAACCTATGACCCACTACGGGAGGAGCTTTTTCGAGCCGAGAAGGGACAGGGGCTTTATCTAAACGACTCAGCAGTTCAAGTTTCACGAGAGGGCTCACTTGGGGCTTCTTTGGTGGGCCTTGACTTGGGCTATAGTGATGAGCAAGGCAAGGAACTGCTTGGGATAGCTGGTAGGTTGAGAGGGCAAGTACATTGTCTGAGGATCATAGGGTCAGCTGCTTTGGGTCTAGCTTATGTTGCCTGTGGGCGGATTACTCTCTACCTCCACCGCTGCGTCTACCCCTGGGATATTGCCAGTGGGCTTCTACTGGTTAGGGAAGCTGGTGGTAAAGTCACTGACTGGCAGGGGAAGCCAGCCACTTCTCAGGACGAGCAAATCATCGCCTCAAACAACAGACTTCATCAGGAGTTTATGAGATACTTGGGTTAACAACTATATGGGCATCATGGCCGATAGCGGGCTTCCGTGCTATATTCTCCATCTACGGAGGTATAATCGGAAAGGCAGTAGCCGCTGACAACCACAAGAAGGGGATGCTGACTGCCATAGCGGTGTCGGGTGCCTTATTACTACTCGGGCTAACGTTGAGCGCGATATTTCTTTTCCATTGAAATAGCCTACTAGCTGTCCATGAAGCTGCCA
>JAUVVE010000003.1 GCA_030604795.1 Dehalococcoidia bacterium
CTGGAGGAGCTTCCCGAGGCAGCCCGGGAGGTGATAGAGTACAACCCGGAGAAGGCGAAGCAGCTCCTGGCAGAGGCCGGGTATCCCGACGGCTTCGAGTGCGAACTGGTATTCTACAGCGTTACCCAGGTAAACCGTGATCGAGCGGACATGCTCCAAGACATGATGGCGGATGTCGGCGTTGACCTTAAGCTCAACGCTATGGGTGACTATGGTGCCTATATCGGCACAATGTACAGCAAGCGCTACGACCACATGTACATGCTCAATCACGGTGAGGGCAACCCATTCCTCATCTTGAGGAAGTCATTCCTGCCGAAGCAGGCCTGGAACGTGCCAGATTGGATAGACTACGATTATGAGGAGAGGGTGCTCACGGCAAGGGCCGAGATTGACGAGGCCAAGCGAAACGCAGCGCTCAAGGAGCTGAACATATATCCGATAGAGCACTGTCCTTACGTAATACTACCGACGGAGGACTTCTACCGCTATGCCTGGTCCTGGGTAGGTAATTTCTACGGTCAGGGTGTTATTGGAGCTGTCAACGGAAGCGGCGGAGCCGCCCGAGTATGGATTGACCAGGAGAGGAAGAAGGCCATGGGCTATTAGGCTTGTGGCCTGAGCAGGAGCTGAAAGCGGTATTCTTTGAGGCAGGGTGTTTTATCACGCGCATAATCCGCGACAAACCGCTTAAGCGCCATAATCGCTAGAGGTTGATCAACCTTGCCTCTCTTGCACTCACCTTGACAAGGATGGTGGCAAACGTGTCGGCAAACGCTGGGCAGTGGGCACTCTTTCCGTTTCTACTACCGTATGGGCTTAGTAGCTTACAGTAACCGTGGGAATGGTTAGCCCCTGTTCCAATCCGTCGATTAACTTGTCTTGCCGCTCAATATATGCTTCTATATCCTCTATATCTTCTTCGGTGACATGCGCGAACCGCTCTTGCAGGTTCAGATATTCAGTGACTGGTATCTTTGCTTCTTGAGGAATCCTCACTGTCCTCTTGAAGACACCCTCCTTATACCTCCACAGGGGTAATAACCCTGTCTGAACCATCAATCTTGATATTTGAACCCCCTTATCCGGGCTATAGCGCCAACTTGTTTGACATGGTGCGACTACATGGACATAGGATGGCTTTATCTGTAACGCCTCCTGCACCTTAACCACTAAATCTCTCACATACGCGGCCGTAGCCGTAGCTACGTACCGGGCTTTGGCGAATATCATCATTAGTGGCACATTTCTCTCTGGAGTTGGTTTGCCATGCGTAGCCGGGCTAAATATTCTGGTGGCAGCGTGCAGAGGGGTGGTGGCTGTAATATTGCTTGCGCTAGAAGCATAGGCCTGGTTATCTAGAATGATCCAGGTTATTGGTTGCTCTCTATCAAAGGCGGCAATGTTATCACGTACCCACTCCAGCACGGCAATCTGATCAAGCAGACCTTCGTTGCCCGTGGCTGGAATTCTGCCTCCAGTGACCTCGTTGAGATTTAGGAAGCCGAGTGAACCGAGCCGGTAATTAATTGTCACCACTACCACGTCGCCCCGTGCTGCCAGTCTGCTTCCTTTGTAGACCGGCGCCGAGCCGGAACCACCGGTAAAGCCACCTCCGTAAATCCAAAAGAGCACTGGCCGGCCTGCGTCGTCGAGACCCGGAGTCCATACATTCAGAATTTATTCGTTGCTGGGTTGTGGAATTCGCAGGGCACCTTTGTCTGGCAGAGTCCGCAGCCAACATTGGTGAAACCATATCTCTCCAGTAGGTACGCATAGTTGCTGCGTCTGTAGGTGAAGCACTTTGTCTTGTCGTGGCCTTGTTCGCTGATTGACCCGGCAGGACAACGGGCAATGCAGGCTTGGCAGCTACCATCCGCGTAGAAGAGGCAGTTTGAAAAGGGGGTCTCGGCTGTCCTGGGGCTGGCTGGCAGCTCAAGGCCGGCGACCACGCTACCGCAACGGTGAGCAATGCCGCGCTCACTGATGAAGCCATCAGAAAGGCTGAAGGTGCCCTGTCCCGCAGCATAGGCCATGTGACGCTCTGACCAGTTTGAGAAAGGGCCTTTCTCATTGGCGGCCATCTTGAAGTAAGGCTGCAGGGCTGGCGCTACTGCCAGATAGCCTGCCTCGGTCAGAACATCGGCGACATGCTGGCGCACGACATCATTGAACCTCTCGCCGTACCAGCGCGTATATGACCAGAAGCGGCTGGGAGCATGCTTTGCCCGGCGATTAGCTCGGCGCGTCCTTTCCGTGATGGGCAAGATCCAGCTTATTACCGAAAGGCGGGCTGGCATATCACCGAAGGCTTTGTCGTAGGCCTGGGCTAGTGCCTCGGTGGGGGTCAGGTGGGTAGGGGCAACCACTTTCTTATATTCGGTGAAGATGGGATCAACGCCATCGGCAAACCTTACTATCGGCTCATCAAAGATAACGCCGCCTTCAGCAGACGGCATGATATTCAGGGGGCTGGTGCGGGCCAACTCTTTGATTTCCTGCTCGATGAATCGTGAAGGATCCGCCTGGAAGTTTTTCTTAGCCTCCTGTGATAGCATAGCTGCCTTCATTTCCAACCTTCAACTTAACTAGGCTTTCCCATTCTAATTCGCGATGAGGTAGTTGCGATCCTCATGCTCTTGTTGCAGAGAGTAGACCTTTTGGTACCACGGTGTCAATCCGTATCCCAGGGAGCACAATAGCCTACGTCGACTTAGCCTCCCACTCCGTGAGGTCTTTTCTTCCTATCCGGCTTTCACTCTACGCCAGTGGCACAAGGATGCAATTGCTTCCTCAGATGTGACGAAAGCCTGTTTTGTGTTGTCAACAAGACTAAAGAATAAGAAGAGGTCGTGGATTTGAATCCACGACCTCTTCTGGGTTCCCGTCGTCACATTCAGCGGTGTTTATCGATGAACCTGCCCATCCTTTTCAGAGCCTCTTCAATTTCGGGTAGGGAGGTGGCATAGCAGCAACGGACATAACCTTCACCGTACTGGCCGAAGGCGCAACCCGGAACTACAGCTACCTTCTCCTCTGTCAACAGTTTCTCGGCGAATTCTTCTGACGTCAGGCCGGTAGCTTTTACGGATGGGAAGGCGTAGAAAGCACCCTTGGGCTCGAAGCAGGATAAGCCGATATCTCTCAAACCCTTCACCATGACTCTGCGCCGCCGGTCATACTCCCTGACCATTGCCTGTACTTCGCTGCTCCCTTTTTTCAAGGCTTCAATGGCCGCCATTTGCCCCATTATTGGGGCGCAGAGCATGGTGTATTGATGAATCTTGGTCATGGCCTCGATGATCTCGTGGCTTCCGGCAGCATAGCCGATTCGCCATCCGGTCATAGCGTAGGCTTTGGAGAATCCATTTAGCAGGATTGTTCGGTCCCTCATCTCTGGCAGACTGGCGAAGCAGGTGTGCTCTATACCGTAAACCAGCTGGTCGTAGACCTCGTCGGAAATCACCAAAAGGTCGTATTGCTGAGCCAGTTCGGCAATTTGAGTCAACTCTTTCTTTGCCATGACCGCGCCGGTGGGGTTGGCTGGGTAACCAATCAGAATTGCCTTGGTTCGCTGTGTAATCCGCCGCTCGATGTCCTCAGCCGTTATTTTGAAGTCGTGCTCCTCAGTGGTAGGCACCAAGACAGGTACTCCTCCAGCTAAGCTAGCGGTGGCCGGGTAGGCAACGTAACAGGGGTCAGGCATTATGACCTCATCGCCTGGATTGAGTATGGCTCTTAAGGCAAGATCAAGTCCCTCACTAACCCCCACCGTAATGAGAAGCTCGCTATCTGGGTTATAGCTCAGCCCGTAACAGGACTCGAGGTACTTTGCTAGTTCTTGTCTGAGCTGCGGAAGCCCCTGGTTAGAAGTATACATTGTGTAGCCTTTTTCGAAAGAGTAGATGGCGGCTTCTCGGATGTGCCACGGGGTGACGAAGTCGGGTTCTCCTACGCCAAGGGAAATCACTCCCTCCATCGAGGAGATCAAATCAAAGAATCTCCTGATGCCCGAAGGTGGGATATTGGTCACCTTTTCAGATATGTAGCTGTGAGCAACCTTGACGCGAGTTGACCCGCTTTTGGACACAGAAACCTCCTGGCCGCGAGACAGATAGTGGAATATCGACTAAGGAGTTATGGGTAGGCGCTTAATCCCCTCTCCACCCTGAAGGATTTCGCCGTCCTCCTTATACTTCTTAAGAATGAAGTGGGTAACAGTGCCCTCTACTGTTTCTAGCGGAGCTAGCTTCTCTGACACGAAGACAGCAACCTCCTGCATGGTCTTACCGGCTACCAGTATAGCCAAATCGTAGGTGCCAGAGGCTAGATAAACGGAGCGAGCTTGGGGGAAGCGATAAATGCGTTCAGCTATAGCGTCAAAGCCTACATCGCGTTGAGGGACGACCTTGACTTCGACCAAAGCCCACACCTGCTCTTCGCCCAGTTTGGCCCAGTCGATGACAGTCTTGTATCTCAGGATAGCTCGGTCCTTTTCGGCTTTCTTGATCGTTTTCTCTACCTCAGCTGCCGGAATACCAGTCATTGTAGAGATCTGCTCCGACGTGAGTCGCGCATCCTTTTCCAGGGATTCGAAAATCTGTTTCATTTCACCTCCTCACCTATTAACGGGTAAGCCACCATTGGTCTTGAGTCTCATTATAGCAGAGGTCGAAAACCTTCTCATCCTCAGTAACGACCCTGAAGTACCTCTTGTCTGGCTCGCGCCATTCGTTTTCTATCCGACATATGTTGTGCTCCTCATTGAGCCACAGGAAAGACTCCGGTCTCTGAGGGTAGGTGTAGCCCGAATAGCATTTTACTTGAAGCAATTGCTGCTGTGTCATTGCTGATACTCTAAACTGGTGGTTTTCTGTTGTGCCAGTCAGTAGCCTGCTCATAGGCAAAAGCAATATGAAGTACTGTTTCTTCGTCAAAAGGCTTTCCTATAATCTGCATACCTATAGGTAAACCGTTCGCAAAGCCGGCAGGTATGGAGATAGCCGGAACCCCGGCGATATTTATAGGCAAAGTGCAGACATCGCTCAAGTACATTTGCATAGGGTCATCCACCTTCTCACCGATCTTGAAAGGCAGTGTGGGGGATGTCGGGGTAACCAGAGCATCGTACTTCTCGAACGCCTGGTCAAACTCCCACCTTATTAGAGTGCGGACCTTTTGGGCTTTGAGGTAGTAGGCATCGTAATAGCCAGCGGATAATGCATAGGTTCCCAGCATGATTCGCCTCTTGACCTCATCTCCAAAGCCATATTGCTTGGTTTTCTCCATAGCCTGCCACATATTTCTAGTGTCTTGATAAGAGAAGCCATATTTCACTCCATCATACCGAGCCAAGTTGGCCGAAGCTTCAGAAGGGGCCACAATATAATAGGCGGCAAGGGCATATTTGGTATGGGGTAATGAAGCCTCCCAGTCTATTTTGGCCCCCAGTTCCCCCAGCTTCTTTATGGCTGCCTGTACGCTGATTCTTACCTCGTCCTGTATTCCCTCAACAAAATACTCCTGAGGAATGCCGATACGCACGTTCTTGAGGTCGGGAATCAACGCTTCGGTATAGTCGGGCACAGGATTAGAGACAGACGTTGAATCCCTTGGGTCATGCCCGGCGATAACATTCATCACCAACGCCGAATCGGCGACGGTCTTGGTTATGGGGCCAATCTGATCTAGCGAACTGGCAAAAGCAACGAGGCCAAAACGGCTTACCCTGCCATAGGTCGGCTTTAGGCCAACTACGCTACAGAATCCCGCAGGTTGGCGAATACTACCTCCGGTATCAGAACCAAGAGCATATACAGCCGCATCAGCGGCTACGGCAACGCATGAACCGCCACTGCTGCCGCCGGGGACACAGTCCAAGTCCCAGGGATTCCGTGTTGGGAAAAAAGCGGAATGCTCTGTGGATGACCCCATGGCAAATTCATCCATGTTGGTCTTTCCCAGAATCACTGCTTTGTGGGCTTTCAGTTTCTCTATGACCGTTGCGTCATAGGGAGGAACGAAATCCTCCAGAATCCTTGATGAACAAGTGGTCTTGATGCCCTCAGTGCACATATTGTCTTTGACCAAGGCAGGTATGCCGGTCAAAGGGTTGGTTGTGCCAGTACTTATGGCCTCGTCCGCCTCTTCGGCTTGTCTCAGGGCAGCGTCTTCACTAACGGTAACGCAGGCGTGGACCTTGTCTTCGACCTCGTGCAGGTGTCTCAGGCTTGCTTTGGTTAATTCAACTGAGGATGTTTTCCTTTCTTGTAGAAGTCGATGGGCCTGACTGATAGTTAGTTGATGAATGTCGTCCATAATCTATTCCAGAACTGCTCGTATCCGGAAGTAATTGTCGTCCTGTCGCGGTGCGTTGGCTAGAACGTCTTCTACGGGAAAGGATGCCTCTGCCTCATCTGGCCTAAGGACATTCTGAAGGGCGATCGGTTGAGCCGTAGGCTTGAGGTCACCCGTATTTGCTTCTTTAAGTATTTCGAAGTTCTCCAGGATGTCGGATAGCTGGAGTCTGAATTGCTCGATTTCAGCTTCGTCTAATCCCAATCTGGCCAGGCGACCGATATGCCGTACTTCTTCGCAACTTAGCTTCATTTCGCTTCAACCTGGGGAGTAATATAAGAAAGCATCTGGTTCTCAGGGTGACTGTTGGTTGGGATATTATAGCACAAAGAGGTAGTCGGGCAGGCACGCTTCAGCTGCATGGCCGACGACCCGTAGACAGCTTGACTGTCAGAACTGGAGACTGCTACAATGCCAGGGCGTTTGACGCAAGAGCCACGACTAGTACTGAGGTGGATAAAGTGCACCATTATGGATCAGAGAGACTTTGCAACGTCGTTCTGTTATCGCATTCAGGCGCTGGCAAAACTTCGCTGGTGGAGGCGATGCTTTTCAATTCAAAGGCGATCAGTCGCTTGGGCAATCCTGATGATGGTACGACAACTTCAGATTACGAACCGGATGAGATCAGACGCAAGATCAGTATCGGCTTGTCTATACTCCCCTGTGAGTGGAGAGATTCCAAACTGAACATCATTGATACTCCGGGCTACCCTGACTTTGTAGCTGAGGTTAAAGCCGGAGTGCGTGTCAGTGAAGGCGCTGTCATTGTTGTTTGCGCTGCCTCTGGTGTAGAGGTGGGCACTGAGCAAGTATGGAAATATGCCGATGAGAGGAAACTGCCTTGCCTCGTTTTTGTGAATAAGATAGACCGCGAGAATGCCAACTTCTTCAGTGTCTTGCAAGATGTGCAAACCAAACTGGGGACGAGGTGTCTGCCTATTCAGGTGCCGATAGGCTCCCAGAAAGAGTTTCAAGGGGTAGTGGATTTGGTAACAAGAAAAGGATATGCAGGTACTCCGTTGCAAGAAACTGAGGTGCCTTCGTCCCTTCTGAGCGAGGTTGATTCCCACCGGGAGAAGTTAGTCGAAGCGGTTGTGGAAGTTGATGACGGGCTTATCGCAAAATACCTGGATGGGGAGGAGATAAGCGAAGAGGAGATTTATCGCTGCTTAGGAGAGGCTACAAAGCTGGGCAAAATTGTCCCGGTGTTGCTTGGTTGCGCCTTAAGCAATAGGGCGATTACCCCTCTTCTGGATGCTATTCACGACTATCTACCATCACCCAAGGAGAGGGGTGTGGTAACGGCGGTCAATGCTTCGACTGGGGCGGAAGAGGCGGCGGAGCCAACTTTGGAATCACCTTTATCTGCTTTGGTCTTCAAGACTAATACTGACCCCCGTGCAGGCAAGATCAGCTGTTTTCGAGTTTACTCAGGGTGTATTTCGAGTAATTCTCAGGTATGGAATGTCAACAATGGTGCTTTGGAGCGGGTAGGTCAAGTCTTTGTGTTGCGCGGGAAAACACAGGAGCCGGTTTCCCAACTGGAGGCTGGTGACATTGGCGCTGTTGCCAAACTAGCTTCCACTGCCACAGGGGATACTCTTGGTTCACGCGACCATCCATTGAAGCTTGCCGCTATTGAATTCCCTGAGCCGGTGTTGAGCATGGCAATTCGTCCGAGGTCGAGGGCTGACCTGGACAAAATGAGCACGGCATTACCCAAGATTTGCGAAGATGACTTGACTTTAAGGGTGCAACGCGAGGCTGATATCGGCGAGATGCTCCTTGGAGGAATGGGGGAGACGCACCTTGATGTTGCCGCCGACAGGCTGTCGCACAAATTCGGTGTAGAAGTCAGTATGGAGCTGCCAAAAGTCCCGTACAAAGAGACCATTACTGTGCCTGTCAAGGCAGAGTATAAGCACAAGAAGCAGACAGGTGGCCATGGCCAGTACGGTCATGTCCTTTTGGAGTTGGAGCCTCTGCCACGGGGTGCAGGTTTCCAGTTTGCTGATAGAATAAGAGGTGGAGCGATACCTAAGAACTATATTCCGGCTGTGGAAAAAGGGGTCAACGAAGCTAGACTTGAGGGAGTTTTGGCTGCATATCCTGTCATTGACTTGAAGGTAACGCTGTATGATGGAACCTTCCACGCTGTGGATTCGTCGGATATGGCTTTCAAGATTGCCGGGGCACAGGCTTTGAAGAAAGGACTAGCTGACGGTCAGCCAGTGCTGCTCGAGCCGATTGTGAATATGAGAATCACTGCGCCCGAGACCTTTACTGGCGACATAATTGGCGACCTTAATTCCAAACGGGCGCGTGTATTAGGTATGACACCGGCAAGCGGGGTCAATGTCATTGAAGCACAGGCACCAGCGGCAGAGGTACTTCGTTATGCCATTGACCTCAGGTCCATGACTCAGGGACGTGGCACTTTTACCACCGAATTCAGGCACTACGAGCAAGCACCGGCGCCTGTCGCTCAGAAGGTCATGGCGCAGCGAGGTTAGTCGCTACCAATTCGGCTCTTTAGCCGGCCAAGAGCTCTTTAACCTTTGCGGTGAAGGCTGGCAGGACCTGCTTCCAATCACCTACTACCCCGAAGCGAGCCTCCTTGAATATGTTTGCCTCGGCGTCCCGATTGATGGCTACTATGTTCTTTGCTCCAGAACATCCCGCGAGGTGCTGGCTGGCGCCGGAAAGAGCCACGGCGATATAGAGTTCCGGTGTGACGATTTTGCCAGTAAGCCCAACCTGCATTGTGTCTGGCACCCAGCCATTGTCGCAGGGCGGTCTTGAAGCCCCGACTGCTGCCTTCAGCACCTTGGCCAGTTCTTCTAATTCCTTGAAACCTTCAGGGCCACCGATGCCTCTTCCTCCAGTTACTATTGCTTCAGCATCTTCAAGCTTTATTCCCGCCACTTCCTCCTTGACCGTTTCTATCACCTTTGTTCTTATTGCAGCTGGGTCAAGGTCAACCTTGAGGGGCGTGATTTCTCCCTTCCTGGATTTATCAGGCTCTAGAGGTGCCATCGCTTTCTGCCTGACCGTTGCTATCTGCGGGAAAGAATCCGAAGAGAAAGTAGCCCGAGCATTCCCGCCGTAAACTGGTCGAGTCTGCTGCAGCAGCTTTGTCTCGGGATCAATGTCGAGCTCAAGACAGTCCATAGCTGCGCTAACGCCTAATCTAAAGGCCAACCTGGGAGCCAAATCACGTCCCACAGATGTCTGTCCCATAAGCAGAACGCGCGGCGAAATGTCCTGGACTGCTTTTTCCATGACCACAACATAGGATTCTGTTTGATATTCCTTGAGTAGTGGGTTCTCAACGGTGTATACTTTGTCGGCCCCAAAGGCTATGGCCTTTTGGGGAGTCTCACCTAATTGGTCGGCGATGAGTATGCATAGCAGGTCTTCTTTCGACTCATCAGCGAGTCGTCGACCACATCCTAATAGTTCGGTTGTGATTGCAGATAGATTTCCCTCCGCTATCTCGCCATAGACCATGATACCCTTAAATTCAGCCATAATAACCTCCTACGGTTGCTTGTACTGTAAACTAGATAACCTTCGCCTCTCTGAGTTTCGCGGCCAGGTTAGCGCCAGCTTCTGCTGGGCTATCGCCCTCCACCATTTCGCACTTACCTTCCCGAACTGGCTGGAAAAGCTTGAGGAGTTTGGCCCGCCGACCAGCAGCGCCAATTTGTGATGGGTCAAGCTCGATGTCAGCCGGTTTCCAGATGGTTGGCTGCTTCTTGGCCGCCGCCATAATCCCCTTAAGGGTGGCATAACGTGCTTCACCCAGTTCGTTGCTGACCGTAATCAAGGCAGGGAGTGTCACCTCGATGACTTGATACCCATCGGCGATGACTCGCTCCACCGTAGCCTTGCCATCGGCAACTTCTACTTTCCTGGCTACAGTTACGCTGGGAATTCCAAGCAGTTCGGCAATGCCTGAGCCTACCTGCCCAGCATCCCAATCAGCTGCCTGCCGGCCGCAGAAAACAAGGTCGAATTCCCCTATCTTCTTTATTGCCATAGCCAAAGCATAGGCGGTGGACCAGCTGTCGCCACCTTCGTAAGCTTCGTCTTCTAGCAAAACAAGCTCATCAGCCCCCATGGATAGGGGTTTCTTGACCACGTCACGAAGCAGATTGTTACCTAGGCTTAGAACTGTGATTTTGCCACCCTGGCTGTCCTTGATGCGGAGTGCTGCCTCTACAGCCTGCTCATCGAAGGGGCTGATGACCGGCGGCACGCCTGGGGGTGGGACTACCTGGTTGCTGGCAGGGTCAACCTTGAAACTAGCTGGTGGTGCTTCAGGATCGAGTACTTGCTTACAACAGACAATCATATTCATGGGCACATGTTCCTCCTTGACAGAGTTCTTGCTGCTGAGCTTGACCAAGCAGATACTTTAAGACAAATCCTGCCACTTGTCAAATCAAACACTAGAAACCAACTCTGACTACTCTCTTTACCCCGCTCAGATCTGGCATGAACTCGGGTCTAGCTTTTCGGAGATAGCGATTGATTAGAGAAGTCACTCCCTGATCTTGCTTATGCGCTATTTCGAACAGAAGACAACCTCCGGGGCAGATTCTTTCCTCAACTTGTTGTAAGAGCCGGCGTATCTGAGACAGACCGCTTGGGCCGCCATCTATGGCCAACCTTGGCTCAAAATCGGTGATCTCGGGGCTTAGATTTGCCAATGCCGAATTTCTGATGTAAGGCAGATTAGCGACTATCAGGTCAACAGGCTCAGGCAGTGGTTCCAGCAGATCGCCTTGGAGAAGCCTGATTTGCTCGGAGACGCAGTGATGCTCACAGTTCAAGCGGGCGACCTCAAGAGCTGAAAACGAGATGTCCATAGCATAGACTCTGCTCTGGGGTAGATTCAGGGCGAGACTGATGGCGATGGCTCCGCAGCCAGTGCCGACATCAGCTATCAGAACTGGTCTCTTCAGGGACCAGAGGTAGTCAGCACGGCTTCTGCCATACTCAAGGCCTTTTTCAACAAGCAGCTCTGTCTCTGGTCGGGGGATGAGAACGCGGGAATCAACACAATAGTCGACCCCATAGAACTCTTTGTGTCCAATAATGTATGCTGCAGGTTCCCGGCGTAGGCGCCGGTCAATCAGACCCCGCAGAGTCTTTACCTGTTCTTGGCTCAAAGCTTGCTCTGTCTGAGTATGTACTTGGGCCGGCGAGACTCCTAGCACATGCTGAACCAGCACCCTGGCTTCAAGATGGCTATCCTCTATGCCGTTGTGACTGAAGATGCGAGCGGACTGTTGAAGTGCTTGCGCCAGAATCATAACCGGGTTTCTTCTAGTTGTCTAGCCTGTTCACTGGTGGCCAGAGCTTCGATGAGTTGGTCAAGTTCACCATCGAGTATCCGTGGCAAATTGTGGAGAGTCAGATTAATGCGATGATCAGTGACACGGTCTTGAGGGAAGTTGTAGGTACGGATTTTCTCGGCGCGGTCACCGCCACCTATTTGCGAGCGCCGTTCTTCCGTTGTCTCATTGAGTTGCCTGCGTTGTTCCTGGTCGAAAAGGCGAGCACGGAGCACTGCCATGGCCTTCGTTCTGTTTCTTAGTTGAGAGCGTTCATCCTGGCAAATGGCGACTATGCCCGTGGGCAAATGGGTAATGCGAACTGCAGTGGTCACTTTGTTCACGTTTTGCCCTCCAGCTCCACCACTTCGGAAGAAATCCATCTTGAGGTCATCGGGGTTAATGGCTATCTCTATCTCTTCAGCTTCAGGGAGAACGGCTACTGTAGCTGTTGAGGTGTGAAGCCGTCCGGAAGCTTCTGTGGCCGGCACTCGCTGCACTCGATGGACTCCGCGCTCATACTTCAGTTGACTGAAGGCGCCTTTGCCTTTGACCTCGAAGACGATTTCCTTGAAGCCACCGACCTCAGTCTGGTTACTGTCGATAATCTCCACTTGCCATCTCTTATTCTGGGCATAGCGACTATACATCCGGAAAAGGTCAGCAGCGAAAAGGGCTGCCTCTTCGCCACCGGCACCAGCCCTAATCTCCATAATAGCATCTCTGGCTTCGTTGGAATCCTTCGGTAGTAAAGATAACTTCAGCTCTTGGAGGATGCTATCTTGAGCTTGCTTCAAATCGTTCAGTTCTTCTTTGGCCAAGAGTACCATGTCGGGCTCAAGCCTGTCATCGAGCATAGCCTGAGTCTCCTGTATCGCCTTGGAGGTTGCCTTGTACTGACGATACTTGGCCACGATATCTTCGAGGCTGGCTTGCTCCTGAGCCAGCGATTGCAGGCGTGCCGGATCGGTGGACACCTCCGGTTGCACCATCAACTGGCTCAACTCCTCGTAGCGCTTCTTGATTGACTCTAACCTATCCAGCATAGCTTCGCCTTCAGGGCCAGATTATATCACAGCTTCAAAAGGATGCCCAAATCTGGGGCTCGGCGGGAATTGCCGGGAGGGCTTTCTGTCTGCCAGCGAATTGACAGGTTAGGGAGCCTGTGATATAGTTTCGAGGCCCAAAAAAAGCATCAGGAGGTAAAATGGCAGGTATCACATCATACGGGGCTTATATACCACGTTATCGGATAAATCATAACACGATTTTCTCGGCGGTGGGATTTCTGGGAACATTCCCTGCGCCAGGGGAGAAAGCAGTTGCCAACTGGGATGAGGATACCCTGAGCATGGCGGTAGGCGCAGCTATTGACTGCCTGAATGGAATTGAGCGTGAAAAGATAGATGGCCTGTATTTTGGCACCACTACTCAGCCGTATATGCTCAGACAGAATTCGGCAATAATAGCTGCAGCTCTTGACCTCCAGCCCAATGTTAGAACTGCTGACTTCGTTGGGTCTACCAAGTCAGGGACCGCCGCTGTCCTCTCTGCCTTTGATGCTGTAAAAGGCGGAGAAAGAAGCAATGTCATGGTCTGTGCTTCTGACTGTCGTACGGGCAAGCCTGGTGGGCCTCAGGAGCATCTCTATGGTGATGGGGCAGCGGCTCTTCTTCTGGGGAATGACGGGGTGATTGCAACCCTTGAAGGTTCTTATTCGGTTTCTTATGATTTCCCCGACCGCTGGAAAGCAAGTGGAGAAAGATTTGAGCACGCCTGGGAGGACAGGTTCATTCGGGATGCAGGCTATTCCAAGATTATCCCCGAAGCGATTTCCGGGCTGCTGAACAAATACAATTTAACCATCCAGGATTTTGCCAAAGTAGCTTACCCGTGCCTCTATCCCAGAGAACACGGTAATATAGCCAAGCGTCTAGGTGCTGATCCGAGCCAGGTTCAGGAGTCAATGCTTGCCACCGTGGGCGATATTGGTTCGGCTGGACCTTTGATGATGTTGGTGGCGGCGCTTGAAGAAGCTAAGCCAGGGGACAGAATCTTGGTCGCCAGCTTTGGCAATGGCAGCGACGCTCTGTTCTTTCAGGTGACTGATAGAATTGCCAAGGTGGGCGACAGGCGAGGAATTAAGAAGAACCTGGCTTTCAAGAAAGAGCTTACTAGTTACGAGAGATATCTCGCCTTCCGCAACCTCGCGCCAATGGAAATGGGAATGCGGGGGGAGGAAAGTGCTCCTACCCCGATGTCTACCCTGTTCAGGGAGCGGAAAACGGTTCTGGCTCTGTGCGGCTCAAAGTGTAAGCGCTGTGGCACGCCTCAATTTCCCTATCAGAGAATATGTGTCAAGCCTGATTGCGGAGCTGTTGATGAAATGGAGTACTACCGTTTCTCCGGCAAGAATGGCATCCTGTTTACCTATACCGGTGATAACCTGGCTGCCAGCATAGACCCGCCAGCAATCTACGGTGTGGTAGATTTTGAGGGGGGAGGTAGGTCCCAGTTCGACCTCACTGATTGTGACCTTGACTCAGTCAAAGTGGGCATGTCCGTGGAGATGACCTTTCGCCGGAAATATCTTGATGAAGCTCGCGGCGTTCACGGTTACTTCTGGAAGGCGACGCCGGTACGTAATTAACAGCGAAAAAAATCAGTTACGGAGGAGAACAAAATGGCAGAAGGCATAAAAGACAAGGTAGCCATCATAGGTATGGGCTGCACCAAATTCGGAGAGTTGTGGGACCAGAGCGCCGAAGACCTGATGGTTGATGCTTTTAAGGAGGCCATAGAGGATGCAGGCATAGAGAAGAAGGATATCGAGGCGGCCTGGTTCGGCACACATTTTGAACAGCTCAGTGTGGGCAAGGGTGCCACGCCTATGTCGACAACACTGAAGTTGCCGTTCATCCCGGTAACCAGAGTGGAGAACTTTTGTGCCACCGGTTCGGAAGCCTTGAGAGGGGCCTGTTACGCGGTGGCTTCAGGGGCCTACGATATCGCCATGGCTCTGGGTGTGGAGAAGCTGAAGGATACGGGGTACGGTGGCCTTCCCGGCGGGCCGAGTCTCATGGGAACGCGAAGCATGCTTATCGCTCCCAACATGACTGCTCCCGGGGCCTTCGCTATGCTGGCCACGAGATACTTCGCTCAATATGGTCTCAGCCCTGAAGGCGGCAAGAATATGCTGGCCAAGGTGTCGGCCAAGAGCCATCATAACGGTGTATTGAACCCGAAAGCACACCTTCGCCGTGAAGTAACGGTGGAGCAGATAATGAATGCTCCGATAATTGCCTGGCCCCTCGGGCTGTTCGACTGCTGTGGAGTCAGCGATGGTTCGGCAGCGGCTATTGTAACCAGAGCTGACATGGCCAAGAAATTCAGGCCCGACCCTGTGTATGTTAAGGCTCTCCAGATTGCCGTAAGTTCGGGAGAGGAGATGATGTACAACACCTGGGATTCGACCCACGTTGAGACGACTACCCGTGCTGCAGCGAAGGCTTATGAAGAAGCGGCGATAAAGAACCCGCGGGAAGAAATAAGTATGGCCGAGGTTCACGATTGCTTCTCAATCACCGAGGCAGTAACCATGGAAGACCTGCAATTCAGCCCCAGGGGAAGGGTAAAGGAGGATATTGACGCCGGCCGTTTCAACTTAGATGGCGAGCAACCTATTCAGACCGATGGTGGGCTTAAGTGCTTCGGTCATCCAATCGGTGCTTCCGGGCTAAGGATGATGTACGAGATGTACAAACAGCTACAGGGCAAAGCCGGGGAGAGGCAAATAAGGGACCCCAAGTTTGGTGCCACGCATAACCTTGGCGGCTTCCCGGGCATGAGCGTTATCAGCATGTTTATCGTTGGCCTTTGATGGAAAATCTACCATAAGGAGGTGGAGCCATGGCTGAGGCTTCCATGATGACTGATGAGTTGAAGAAACTCATAGGTGTGCCAGGGGAGGCGATCACTTACAAAGTCGAAGAGGGGGCGATCCAGAGATACGCACAGGCCATAGGTGACCCAAATCCTCTGTACAACGATGTGGAGTATGCTGCCAGGAGCAAACATGGCAGGGTGATGTGCCCTCCAGGTTTCACGGGCTGGCCTGTCAAAGCAAGCGGAGTGTCTATGTTCAAGTTGGTTGAGGCCTTAGTCAAAGCTGGGGCGCCGCCGAGATTGCTCGACGGCGGTATTGAGTACGAGTTTCTTGCGCCAATAGGTGCCGGGGACGTATTGACTGCTACAACCAAAGTTGCCGATATGATTGAGAAAGAAGGCAAATCCGGCAAGTTCCTGTTGGCAACCGTCGAGACTACTTTTGTGAATCAGAATGGCGAAGTGGCAGTCAGAGCCCAGGCGAGTTTCATTAATCGCTAGGCTGTACCTGCATTATTCCTTGATTGAGGAGGAAACATGGCTAAACAGCTTTATTATGAAGATGTTGACGTGGGGGCTGAAGTCACTCCGCTGGCCAAGATCGCTACAACGCGAATGCTGGTTCAGTGGGCGGGAGCCTCTGGTGATTTCAATCCTTTACATTACGACGAGGATTTTGGTAAATCTCAAGGTGTCAGCGCACCCATCGTCCATGGTGCGCTCAAACGAGCCTGGCTGGGGCACTTGATGACGGACTGGATTGGGGAACAGGGAGTGCTGAAGAAGCTGTCCTGTCAGTACCGTGGCATGGACTATCCACGCAAGATGAAGACGATGGAGCAGCCGCATGACGGCGAGACGTGGTGGTGCAAAGGCAAGGTGAGCAGAAAGTATGAGGAAGGCGGCGAGCACCTTATTGAGTGCGAGATTTGGGTGGAGAATGGAAATGGGGAGAAAACCACACCGGGCTCAGCCGTGGTTGCGCTGCCTTCACGAAGTAAAGGATAGGTAGGGCTGTCGCTCTCGTTAGGCGTTGGGCAAGCGATTTGCTCCAACGGCGAGAACATAACAGAGCTCTTGTGAATCAGCCAAGAGCAAGAACTCTGATGAAGGAGGTACAACAAATGGGGAAAAGACTAGAAGGAAAGGTAGCGGTGGTTACTGGTGCCGGACGTGGTATCGGCAGAGCTGAGGCGCTGGCTCTTGCTGCCGAAGGAGCTAAGGTAGTGGTCAATGACCTTGGTGGGGCTGCTGACGGTACTGGCAGCGCCAGTTCTCCAGCTGACGAGGTAGTTGCGGAAATCAAGAAGCAGGGTGGGGAAGCTGTTGCCAATTATGACTCGGTGGCCACTCCAGAGGGTGGTGAAAACATCATTAAGACGGCCATTGATGCCTTCGGCAAGATCGATATCTTGGTCAACAATGCTGGTATCCTGAGAGACCGCATGGTGTTCAACATGTCGGAGGAGGAGTGGGATCTGGTGATGAAAGTCCACCTGTACGGCCATTTCCATTGTGCCAAGCCGGCTTGTGTCTACTTCCGGCAACAGAGAAGTGGGAGGATAATAAATACCTCATCCACCTCTGGGCTCGGCAACATGGGGCAGGCCAACTATAGCGCTGCCAAAGAGGGAATCGTTGGTTTCACCAGGACAGTAGCCAGAGACGTGGGTAAGTACGGCGTGACTTGCAATGCCATCCGACCCAATGCTGGGACGAGGATGACTTTGTCACCGGAGCTGAAGGCTGCCTGGGAGAAGTCTAAGGCCGAAGGGTCTGCTTCAGTCGGCGCGGGGGGAGACATTGTGGAAATGCTGGAAAAGGCTACGCCTGAGATGATAGCTCCCTTGGTTGTATATTTGTGTACCGATGAAGCGGCTAACATAAACGGCTGTAGTTTCTTCGTGGGTGGTGGTCAAATTGGGATTTTCTCTGAGCCAGAAGTGAAGGCCAGTATCCAGAAAGACGGAATCTGGACGCTGGATGAGTTGATTGACACTATGCCAGAAAAGGTAACTGGGGCATGCGTGAATCCTGCGCCGCCACAACCCCCGAAAGAATAGGTCATTTCTGCTGACTTCTGCCATGTAGCTGACAATTAGGGCTCGCCTGCCTATGGCCTGTCAGTAGATCGAGAGTCTGCGCATAGGGGGGTGGGCCCTAGGTGCTTGTTGAGCGGGGGATCCTGAAGGAAACGAAATCACTGGACTGTCGCAATTAGTGCCAAGGGCGTCAGTTTAACCGATTAGTCGTTTCTTGTGTGCCCGCTAGTTGCAATGTCGCAGATTCTCAGTGAATCAGTCCCTTGACACCCCAGCTTTGAGGAGGCAAAGAATGGACTTCAAACTCACCGAGAAGGAACAAGCATTGATAGAAGAGATCCGTAAGTTCGCGGAGGAGGAATTGCCTTCAGGATGGGTTGGCGCGAGTCTGGCGGATGGAGGCGAATCCAGAGATTGGGAATTCGAAATGTCGATGTCTAGAAAACTAGCCCAAAAGGGATGGCTTGTGATGAGTTGGCCAAAGGAATACGGGGGCTGCGATGCTTCTCTGCTTGAGCAAACCGTATATGAGATGGAGGTAGCCTACTGGGGGATACCAGGAGCTTGGATGGGAGTGAGCGGAGTACAATGGGTAGGGCCTTGCCTGATGTTGTTTGGCACCGAGGAGCAACGAAGGAAACATCTGCCGCTGATCGCCTCGGGCGAGCCTGACGGCGTCTGGTGTACTGGCTATAGTGAGCCCAACGCTGGCTCTGACCTTGCCAATCTTCAAACCCGAGCCGTAAGGGATGGGGACGAGTACATCATAAACGGGCAGAAGGTATGGACTAGCGCCGCTCACCGGGCAAGATGGTGCTGGCTTATGGCTAGGACGGACCTCAACGCTCTCAAGAAGCACCGGGGGCTCAGTCTCTTTATCGTTGATATGAAAAGCCCGGGAGTCACAGTCAGGCCGCTGCTGAACTACTACGGGCGGCATCACTTTAATGAGGTGTTCTTCGACAATGTGCGGATTCCAGCCTCCAACTTGGTCGGCGAAGAGAATAGAGGATGGTATCAGCTTATGCAAGCACTGGCCTTTGAGAGACGTAGTACGGCCCCCATCACCTACGGGGGCTTCAAGCGGCTGTTGGAGAAGCTAGTCGAATATGTAAAGGATACTCGGTATGAAGGTAGTCCCCTGTCCGAGAACCCTGTTATTCGCCACAAGTTGGCTGACGCGGCGGTTGCGGTGGAGACGCTGAAGCTGTTTGCCTTCCAGCTGACCTGGAGGCTAAGCCAGGGCACCATCCCTACTTATGAATCATCGAGGAACAAAGTGATGAGTGATGAGGTAATGAAGCGGGTGGCTATTAGCGGGGCCGAGATTCTAGGAGCCTATTCTCAAGTCGACCCTGATTCCAAGTGGGCCAAACTCAACGGTGTTGTGCAGGGCTTGTACCTCGGTTTCCCTGGTCAGGCGATTGCTGCCGGCACCACTGAAGTGGAGAAGAGTATCATAGGTCAGTTCGGACTGGGCTTGCCCAAATCGTACTAGAAGCTTGTGGGAGGTTCCGATGGACTTTGGTTTTTCAGAAGAACAAGAGATGCTCCGGACTCTTGCTAGGGATTTCCTGACCAAAGAATGCCCCAAGACCAAGGTCAGGGAGCTGGAGAAAGATGAAAAAGGATATGACCCACAGATGTGGCGCAAGATGGCAGAGCTGGGATGGATGGGACTCGTCTTTCCCGCCGAGTATGGAGGGACAAACGCGAGCTTTATGGAGTTGACTGTTCTAATGGAAGAGATGGGGAGGAATATCGTCCCCGGGCCTTTCTTCTCTACCGTTGTGCTCTGCGCGTTGCCTATACTAGAGTATGGTAGTGATGAGCAAAGAGCGAAGTTCCTTCCTGCGATAGCCAAGGGTGAGACGATTTGGACCTTGGCCCTGACTGAGTCGTCGGGGAGCTATAGAGCCTCTGAGATAAGACTGACGGCCAGCTTGCAAGGCGCAGACTACGTTCTTGAGGGTGATAAGTTGTTCGTCCCGGACGCGCACATAGCCGATTACCTCATGGTAGTAGCCAGAACTGCGGAGGAGAAGGGTCCTGAAGAGGGAGTCACACTCTTTGTAGTGGATGCCAAGGATCCTGCTCTGGAAGTGGAGGTCATCCCGACTATGGCCGGGGACAGGCAATGCCGGGTCAGTTTCAATAAGGTCAGAGTGCCTAAGAATAACGTCTTGGGGGATGTAGACCGGGGCTGGAGTGTAGTGGACTTTGTTCTGCAGAGAGCAGCTGTGTTGAAAACCGCTGAAATATCGGGTGCATGTCAAGTCGTTCTTGACATGACCAGCGCGTACGCTAACGAGAGGGTGCAGTTTGACCGACCTATCGGTTCCTTTCAGGCAGTTCAGAACAAGCTGGCTGACATGTTCATCGATGTTGAAGCAATTCACTATCTTCTTTATCAGGCAGCGTGGGGGATAAGTGTTGGCTCTCCGTCTCGTTTGGATGTTTCCACAGCCAAGACAAAAGCAAGTGAGGCGTACGAGCGGATCTGCGTTGACGGTATCACGGCTCACGGAGCTATCGGGTTCACCATGGATCACGATATTGGCCTTTACTACCGGCGTGTCAAGGCGGCAGAGTTTGTTGGAGGAGCCACTGACTTGCATCGCGAGAATATAGCAATCGAGCTGGGACTCTAGCTTGTCACACTATGACTCAGATATTCTGGGATTGCCGTGGCGTCCTGGATTGGAAGGCCTGCTGACTACCTGACGTGAGTGGGCTAGGCTCTCTTACACCCGTTCGGCGGAGCGCGCGCGGTAGTTATTGACAGGGTATGCAATATTGTGCTAACATAATTAATAGTTTCGACAGCAGTACCTTAACAACTGGATAGTGGAAGGAAGAGTTAGTTCAGAGAGTTTGATCCTGGCTCAGAATGAACGTTAGCGGCGTGCCTGATGCATGCAAGTCGAACGCTCTGATAGTCCGCAAGGATTGTCAGGGAGTGGCGGACGGCTGAGTAACGCGTAAGTGACCTACCTTTAAGTGGGGAATAACCTGCCGAAAGGCAGGCTAATACCGCATGTGTTGGCAAGCTGAGGCTTGTCAGTAAAGCCTTAGGGCGCTTGAAGAGGGGCTTGCGTCTGATTAGCTAGTTGGTTAGGGTAATGGCCTACCAAGGCGATGATCAGTAGCTGGTCTGAGAGGACGAGCAGCCAGACGGGGACTGAGACACGGCCCTGACTCCTA
>JAUVVE010000006.1 GCA_030604795.1 Dehalococcoidia bacterium
AACATCGCCCACTACGGCTACGTTATGGAAAACGGCCGTGTGGTCCTCGATGGTACGGCCGACTTCCTCAAGAACAACGAGGATGTGAAGGAGTTCTACATGGGGCTATCAGCGGTGGGCGCAAAGAAGAGCTACCGCTCAGTAAAACACTACAAAAGACGGAAGAGATGGCTCTGATGAGCTCACAGTGTCAACGTGTTGCTAGGCTGTCTATGTTCGGGCGCTCACCGTGGGCTCACTCAATGCACTATCTCGTACCACAACTGGTCCGCTATCACCTTTGACTACTCTGCCGGACGTGGTAAGCAGGCGGTAGTTTTCCTTCCTGTCCTTCAATTCAGGCCAGCACACCAGCATACAATTGCCGCAGGTAAACCGCAGGAAGTTCACCCACTTATCAGCGTGTTCCAGGTCGGGTGGGGTGAAGCTGTCAGCGTTGAGCAGTCCCCTTAACAGCCGGTTGTCTGGGTCCTTGCCATACTCCAGGACCCTGCGCTCGAACTCCTCGTCATCACCGGGCCCGGGCAAATCGAGCACCTTATATGACCACGTTGACCACTTGGCTTCTCGGTCCGTCACACCGTTGGTACCGCCACAGGTTACCATACATCGCAGGTTGGGAGCCTTCTTGTTATGTGTGTATGTGTGACCAGCTACGGTGACCGTGGTCTCTGCCTTTGGGGAAACGAAGTGGCTGACACAAACCGCAGCGCAAAGATGGCAGTCCTCGCATGAGTCACGCTGTTCCAGCGGTTCATCGGGCTCCAGCTCTGCTGAAGTCACCACAGACGATAGTGATATGGTGCCCCCATATTCGGGAGTGACCACGTTCCCACTCCAGCCAAGCCACCCAATCCCTGAGGCCACAGCGATGTATCTGTGCGATAAAGGCGGCACCAGCGCCAGGAACGGCTGACCGCTTCTGTATTCGAAATTCGGCCAGGACGTTTCTGCTTCGTAGCCTCTCTCTCTCAGCAGCTCTCGAATAGCCATTCCCGCCTCTATCACTTTCATGTACGATGCTCTGTGGTCATTGGTGTGGGCGGCGTGGTCCACCTTGCCTAGATAGGCTCTTATTGCCGCCTTATCGAGGGCCACGGCCACCGAGATGGCAGACCTGGCGCTGGGAAGTAGGTAGCCCAGGTCAGCTGATGGGGGAGCGTCAGCCAGACGCTCTCTGGTGGTAAACCCCACCTTGTCTATGCCCATTCGGCGGGCCGTGGAAACGATTTCTTCTTTCAGCCTTTGCATTTGACGCCTCCTTGCTCTTCGTTATCAGGTTCGTACGGCAGATACTGCGTACGCAGAGATACGGTCTACAGTATGAAGCATACGCTCGCTTCTGTCAACCGGCTGCGGGCAGTTCAACTCGGTGGCAACCGGGCATTATTGTCGACCGGTGCTTGTCAGTCACGTTCTCTCCTCGAAAGTCTATGCAGGCTGGTGCGCTCAGATTTCCTTTCCAAGGTAGGCTGATATAACGTCAGGGTCGGCCTTGATTTCCGCGGGCGTGCCTTCGGCAATCTTGCGCCCGAAGTCGAGAACCACAATCCTGTCAGCTATATCCATGACCACCCCCATGTCATGCTCTACCAGGACAATGCAACTGGTCCCATCCCTCAGAACAGGCGTTTCGGGATATGTCGCTCCCTGCCCCTCAAATATGTCGATGATGAACCTGGCGATGTCCTCTTTCTCCTCCAGATTCATTCCGGCCATCGGCTCGTCGAGAAGCAAGATTTGCGGCTCCAGTGCCAGCGCTCTTCCCAATTCAACCCTCTTCCGCATTCCGTAAGGGAGTGAGCCGACTGTCTTCTTCCTGATTGGCTCTATTTCCAGGAAGTCGATGATGTCCTCGACTGCCTTGCGGTGGTCGATTTCTTCTCTGTGAGCCGGGCCGAAATATAGAGAGCTAGCCAGGGTGTTCTGCTTCATAAGGACGTGTCTGGCAGCCATGAGATTGTCCAGAGCGCTTAGCCCGGTATATAACTCGATGTTCTGGAAGGTTCTAGCTATGCCGAGTCGCGCTATCTTATCCGGGCGGATTCGAGTGATTCTTTGTCCGTCGTAGTATATTTCGCCACTCTGTGGTTTGTAGAAGCCATTTATGCAGTTCAGGATACAGGTTTTGCCGGCGCCATTGGGCCCGATGATGGCCAGAATCTCGTTGTCCCTTATGTCCAGGCTGACATCTATAAGGGCTCTCACCCCGCCAAAGGAGAGGGTGAGGTTTTCGACACGCATCTTTACTTGGTTCTCGGTCTTTGTCATCTGCGGGATGGCGACGAGTGTCGGCTCCCTTTTCCTATCGGTCTACCAAGCCCATTTAAGTTCCAGGCTTGCCGAACATTTCGGTCATATTATCATTAGTACAAGGTATTGTTCAAATGGACTGGGTTAGGCTTGTAGCGCGAGGCAAGAGCCTCGCACGATTTCCGGCGGTGGACAGTAGGGGGTCGACCTGCGTTGATTTTGCTCCCGATTTACCCTACAATAGCTTCTCAACTGAGCGCTCCTAATCTGCAGGCTACCGGTCGTGGGCCAGAATCCTAGCGTTGGCAAAGGGGCCAAGTTCAGATGAGTAAGTTTGTTGACAAGTTGCAGCGTGTCTACCACGGTTCAGCATCGCCCATCGGCTTCCGTAAGTCTGCTGCCGATGCAGGAAGTCGCGCACTGCTACTGGTCGCTAACTTGACCGGGGCAAGTGTCAAGGAGGCCAAAGCTCTAGTGGCTGCTGGTATAGATGCCGGCATCGCGAGCAGTAAAACGGCAGATGCCATTGCCTTTGGAAGGTTGGCTACGGCCGTAGGTGATATCCCTCTGGGGTTATCCCTGGAAACTGCCAACCGGCAGGAGATTGAGAGGTTTGTTGGTTCAGGTTGTGATTTTGTGGTTTTCGGTTTGAAGACACCGTTGGAGGTGGTGAGGAAGGAAGAGATAGGCAAGATCCTTAGGGTAGAACCTTCGCTGGACCAGGGCTTGGTGCGGGCTATCGATAAGCTACCGTTTCCGGTTGATGGTGTGCTTGTTGCGGGAGAAGAATCCTCGGTTACCGTCGAGCGTTTGCTCATTTGCCAACGTTTCGCTGAGTTGGTAGACAGGCCGTTGCTGGTTACTCTGGATTCGTCGGCAAGCGGCGGGGAGCTCAGCAGCTTGTGTGAAGCCGGCGTTAACGGGTTGCTGCTGCCTGAGGGATTCCCGGCGGAGGCGCTTGTCGAACTGAGAAAGACGGTCGCTGATTTACCCCGCGTTCCTAAACGGAAAGCGAAACGTGCTGCGTTGTTGCCTCAGCTTGGCGGCGAGCCGGAGACCGAGGTGGAGGAGGAAGACATCTGGCCAGCTGGCAGGTCTTTTGGTCGGGCGACACCAGCTACAGGGCATGAACAACGCGTAACCTGTTGTTAATTGGACGCGGCGGCGAACAAGCGCCCGCTGAATGGAACTCTCCGTTGCTCTCAGTCTTGACTTGTCCTGACGATTATGACAGCGAACCTCGGCTTTTTCTTACTATCGGCTGCTGGCATATCGCTTTCCGGAGTGATGATGCCGGGTCCACTCACCGCGGCTACCATAACTAAAGGCTATCGAGACAAATACGCCGGTGTCTTGATAGCTCTGGGGCATGCCGTAATCGAATTCCCTCTGATGGCGCTTATTTACTTGGGTTTTGCTCATTTCTTTGCTTCTCCGGACGCGAAGAAGGTCATTGGTCTGGCTGGTGGCCTAATGCTGATTTTCATGGGCGCGCTGATGTTGCGAACTATTAGAAGGGCCGTAGGAGAGGCTGCCGACTTACCTTACAATTCCTTCATCACTGGGATTGTAATGACTGGAACAAACCCTTACTTCTTTATATGGTGGGCGACAATTGGCATAGCCTTGATAGCCGCCGCTGGTGCTTTCGGCATTTGGGGTCTGCTCCTGTTCGCGGTGGTACACTGGTCCTGCGACCTGATTTGGGAACAGTTTGTTTCAATGAGCGTGTTTAGAACGAGGCATCTGTGGACGCAAAAGGTTCAGAGGATTGTTCTTGGTATTTGTGCTCTGGTGTTAGTTGGCTTTGGCCTCTGGTTTTGTCTCTCCGTTTTCCTCTAGGTGCTTGTCAGTTCAGGACGCTGCTTGCACTGCCTGGAAGTATTTGCCTTCGGTTTTTATGGCGGGAGCGATTACCATCTTGACCTTGTGCATGTCCTTGATGGTAAGGGCGCCGCAAACGCCCATGGCAGTGCGCAATGCACCGACGAAGTTCTCAGTACCGTCAGTCACTGATGTGGGGCCGAACAGCAACTGTTCAAGCGAAGCACGGGCCCCAACCTTCACCCGTGTTCCTCTGGGCAAGGCCGGGTGGGGGTGGGACATGCCCCAGTTGTAGCCTTTCCCGGGGGCTTCCCTGGCCTGCGCCAGGATTGACCCCAGCATCACGGCATCGGCACCTGAGGCGAACGCTTTACATAAGTCGCTACCGACTCGGACGCCACCATCGGTGATTACTGCCACGTACTTGCCGGTTTCCTTTAGATGGGTTTCACGCGCAGCGGCACAATCCATGGTGGCCGTCACTTGAGGCACGCCGACGCCAATGACCTCCCTGGTGGTGCAGGCCGCTCCGGGGCCAATGCCAACCAGAACGCCATCGATGCCAGCTCTCATCAGTTCCAGGGCAGCGCTGTAGGTGACGCAGTTGCCGACTATGATCGGCATGGACACCATTTGGCACAGTTCGGAGAAGATGAGGCCCCGGTAACTCTTGGAAATGTGGCGAGCAGTGGTGACCGTCGACTGTACAACCAGGATATCCGCTCCAGCTTCGCTGGCAACCGGGGCCAATCGCTTGGTGGTAGCCGGAATCAGCGATACCGCGCAAGTAGCTCCGGCCCGTTTTATCCCTTCAATACGCTCACCGATGAGGTTCTCTTTGATGGGCTGAGAGTAAATCTGCTGGAGCAGCGAAGTGACCTCACTATCAGGAGCTTGTGCGATCTCAGCTAGAACCTCTTCAGGCTTATCATATCTCGTTTGGACCCCGTCCAGATTAAGGACGGCGAATCCGCCCAGCTTGCTTGTCAGAACGGCAAAGTCTGGGTCGACTATGGCGTCCATAGCCGCGGCCACAATAGGAACAGAGAAAGTGAAGCTTCCGATGGTGAAATCCGTGTTCGCCTGGTCAGGATTGACGCTTATGTCTCCAGGGACAAGGGCGACTTCGTCAAAGCCGTAAGCGCGCTCCATTTCTTTGAATCTCGGAATAGCCATGTTTGTCCCTTGTGGTTGATGGAGACTATACCAAAGGTGGGGAGTTCAGGTCAAGGAAAGCCCTGAGGTCCCCTGACCATGTTCTATGATTTCGTCACCATGCAAATGCTGAGGAAAGATGTCACCTTGTGAAGGAGGTGGAGAGACTGAACGGGAGACGGCTTTCTCCTTAGACCGCGGTGCCGGCGGATGACTTCGGCATCGTCCTAAGCTCCTCTGTGCCTCCTTCTCGCCCTGCTGAGATTGTCGCGCTTTCCCCTGGCTGCAACTCGGGGCTTCGGCTCACCGCAATGACAGAGAGAAATGTAGGGACAGGCTCTTCAGGCCGGTCCGATACAGGTCCACTACATTCTAGGGACTTCACGGCCAGTAAACTCCCAGGTGGGCCTTATGAATCTGAGCTGTGGCGTTACTCTGCGTCAATGCAGCGCCAGGCTGACCTAGAATCAGTAGCAATGTGGACGACCTTTTAGCTATAGGCTATAATTACAAGAATTGTGCCTGCTCTCTACGTCGTGGCTACGCCGATCGGCAACTTGGAAGATATCTCTCTGCGAGCCTTGCGTTTGTTGAGCCAGGTGGAGTTGATTGCTGCTGAAGATACGCGCACCACGCGCCAACTGCTTAGCGCTCACAACATAAAAACGCCCCTGACCAGTTATCACGAGCATAATAAACGGGCCAAACTCAGTTACCTTTTGGACTGCCTCAGAGAGAAGAATGTGGCCCTGGTGTCAGAGGCGGGCATGCCGGGATTGAGTGACCCTGGTTATGAGCTTATCTCAGCGGCGGTTGAGCAGGGTGTTTCTGTTGTGCCTGTTCCTGGCGCCTCGGCGGCCATTACGGCTCTGGTGGTTTCTGGGTTACCACCCAGTCAATTCCTCTACCTTGGCTTTCTGCCCCGTCGTCGGGGGCGTAGGCAACGTCTTCTCAGGTCTGTGGCCGACGAGCCGTGGACTGTGGTTGCCTTCGAAGCTCCGCATCGGCTTTTGGAAACACTGGGAGATGCCCTGGAGGTCTTCGGGGACAGGAAACTGGCAGTCTGCCGTGAGCTCACCAAAGTTCATGAGGAAGTCTTTAGAGGCAGGTTGAGCCAGGCAATGGAGCATTTCGCCCAGCCGAGAGGTGAATTCACTTTGGTCATTGAAGGCAAAAGGGAAGAGAAGCCTCAGGTTGATGAACAAGTTGAAATGGAACTGGCGAAGCTCTATCGTGAAGGGGTTGGTGCCAGGGAAGCCGCAGCGCGGCTGTCCGAAACTAGCGGCGTGTCAAAAAAAGAGCTTTATCAGGCTTGGCTAAGGCTGACTAAAGGAGGCTAGGAGTGATTCGCGGTTGTATTGCTACAGGCGAGATTAGATGTGATGGTAAAGGTTGTCACCGTGTTATCCAGCATGGAGAGCGATATCTGCTCAGCGAAGGAGAGAAAGGCAAAGTACTGCGTTTCTGTGTCGACTGCTGTTTGAGTAAAGGCTACTCCAGCTATGTGGCAGAAAAGGGTGAAGACGTGTTGACCTTTTTCCCGCCCCCGCCAGGTTCATGATAGAATTTGGGCGACAGGATTGTGACTGCGTGGTAGTCTGATGTCCGAGCACATTTTTATTGGTGTGGCATGGCCCTACGCCAATGGCTCGCTTCATCTGGGGCAGATAGCTGGAGCCTACTTGCCGGCTGACATCTTTGCCCGCTACCACCGGCTTAAGGGCAGTAAGGTATTGATGGTATCTGGCAGCGACCAGCACGGAACGCCGATTACTCTGCGTGCCGAACAAGAGAATAGGCCTCCTCAAGAGATAGTGGCCGAGCATCATCAGGGATTTCTGGATTGCTGGCAGAAGCTGGGGATTTCCTGGGATTTGTTCACTACTACCGGTACCGCGAACCACACTCAGGTTGCTCACGATGTCTTCCTCAGCCTACTGGACAAAGGCTATATCTACAAGGACGCTGTGCCTCAGGCCTATTGCCCTAGTTGCCAGCGTTTTCTGGCTGACCGGTACATTGAAGGCACCTGCCCGCATTGCCATTCTCCTCAGGCGCGCGGTGACCAGTGTGACGAGTGTGGCAGGACTTTGAATCCTAGCGACCTTCTTGACCTTCGTTGCCGTATCTGTTCTGCGTCTCCTCGCTTTGAGGTTTCTGAGCATTTCTTCTTTCGCCTCAGCGGTTTCGAAGACAGGCTCAAAGCCTGGATAAAGGAGCAGACACACTGGCGGCAGAATGTACGGAATTTTAGCCTGGGCATTCTGGAGGGCGGGCTCAGGGACCGGGCCATAACTCGTGACATAGAGTGGGGCGTAGCTGTGCCCCAGTCTGGCTTCGAGCTGAAACGCATCTATGTCTGGTTTGAGGCGGTTATCGGCTATCTGTCGGCAAGCAAGGAGTGGGCGACCAGCCAGGGCGATGCTTCAGCCTGGCAGCCCTTCTGGGGCAACGAAGCCAAAGGCTTTTACTTTATCGGTAAAGACAACATCCCCTTCCACACGCTTATCTGGCCGGCAATGTTGATGGGATACGGGGGTCTTGATCTTCCCTACGATGTTCCGGCCAACGAGTTTCTGACTATTGAGGGCAAGAAGCTGTCCACCAGCCGCAATTGGGCAGTATGGCTTCCTGACTATTTGGAGAGGTATGACCCAGACCCGCTGCGTTATCTGTTATCTATTAACATGCCAGAAACCGCGGATACTGATTTCTCCTGGCGTGAGTTTCTCCGCCGCAATAATGATGAGCTCGTGGCCACTTACGGCAATCTGGTCCATCGGGTTCTCACTTTCATCCAGCGTAATTTCGCTGGGGTGGTACCAGCTCGTGGAGAACTTGACAGTCAGAGTCAGGAGCTCCTTCACAGGGCCGAGACTGCGCTGGACAGCGTTGATGGACTTCTTCACGGTTGTCATTTCAGGGAGGCCATCAGAACAGCGATGTCATTAGCCCAGGAAGCTAACCGATACCTCGATGACAAGGCCCCTTGGAAAAGAATCAAGCATGAGAGCCAAGCTTCAGCTACAGCTATCAGTGTAGTTCTGTCAGTGCTTTCAGTGCTGAAGACTATTCTCTATCCGTTTCTACCTTTTAGCTCACAAAAACTTCATAGTTATCTTGGCTTCGACGGTAAGGTTGAGGCAGTCGGCTGGAAGCTTCAATCACCGCTGTCAGGGCAGAAACTACCGGCTCCGCAGCCGCTGTTTCAGAAGCTGGATGAGAGCATTGTAGCTGAAGAGAGCAGCCGTTTGGGGAGTGGAGGGTCATAGTCTCCTGCGTGGCGTCGTACAAAGTCCTTCTACGCTAGAGGGTGAGGTCGGGTGATGTTGATTCGCCCTCGCTTGCTTCCCTTTGCAGTGGCGTAGAGGCGTCATGAGGAATCGTGTGGTTGACTACAGATGAATCTGGATGATATTTACAGGCCTATTAACGAGGAACGCGAGAAAGTCGAGCGCTGCCTAGACGCAGCAACTGATGTCGATGTTCCTTTGCTCAGGCAGCTACTGGAATACGCCTTGAAAGGCCGTGGCAAACGAATTCGGCCATCATTAGCCTTGCTTTGCGGAAGATTGCATGCCTACGACTCTAGCCTTGTTGTGCCGATGGCCGCAGCTGTGGAGCTGCTTCATACTGCTACTCTAGTCCATGACGACGTTGTAGATCATTCCCCGGTCCGCCGTGGTAAGCCGACAGTCAGCCGCGCTTGGGGTGAAAACAGAGCCTTGCTCCTCGGCGATTACCTGTTTGCCAAGGCTGGGAGTCTTGCGGCCAGCACAGGCAACCTGAGGGTGATAGAGCTCTTTGCCGAGACGATCATGACTATCTCCAGCAGCGAGATGCGGCAAAGCGTTTATAGCTTCGACTTGCGGGAAGCCCGTGGATACTATTACACCTGGATCAGTGCCAAGACAGCTAGTCTTTTCTCACTGGCAACCGAATCGGGTGCTGTTCTGGGTCAATCTCCGGAAGACATGGTCGTAGCGATGAGAGACTATGGCCACAATTTCGGTATGGCCTTCCAGATTTTGGATGATGTTCTGGATTTCGTTGGTGAAGAAGCCGAGGTTGGCAAACCGGTGGGCTCTGATTTAGGCGAAGGCGCAGTGACTCTTCCCTCTATACTCTATGCCGACTCTCATCCTGGAGACAACCTCATAAAGAGGGTTATTGAGAACAGAGATGCCGAGAGTGTGGCGCTCGCCGTGGAAAAGATTCGTAATTCACCGGCTATCGCTGAATGCTTGGCTATCGCTTCCGATTTCTCTTCCCGGGCCCGTCGGGCCATAGAGAAACTCCCTGATAACGACATCCGTCAGGCTTTGCTTGACTTGGCTACCTATATTATCAAGCGCAGGAAGTAGGAGCGGCTGTCACGTCTGGCTTTCTTCCCGGTCCTCGTTGGTCTGATAGGTCTCTTTCTCTGTTGTGATTCCGCCCTGCTTGAGCCTATCAACGGCGTACTGGCAGGCTTGAAAGGCCTCTTGGCGGTGAGGCGCGGCTACAGCGACAACGAGAGCAACTTCGCCGACTCCTAGCTTGCCGATTCTTCGACAAATGGCCACGTTCTGAAGCTGCCATCTTCGGTTGATCTCAGCAACTACTTGGTCGAGTTTCGCCTCAGCGTTTTCCTCGCAGGTCTCGATTTCTAGGGAGGCGACTTGCCTGCCGGCCGGCGTATTGCGCACCGTGCCGATGAAGGTGACGATAGCGCCGTAGTCGTCTTTCTTGACCTTGTCGATTATGACCTGGGGCGAAAGTGGCTCTGAGGTAATCTGGATCATGCAATTCGGGCGACAGTTACTATTGAGCCTGCAACTGCGGCATTACTAGGAAGCTGGTGTGGCTTGAAGCTCAGCCGATGGTACTGGTTCCTTCAGCAATGCCTCGAATTCCGCCTCTTCGATAGTCTCCTTATCGAGGAGGCGCTCTGCCACAAGCTTTAGCCTTTCCTTGTTCTCAGTAAGGATCCTCCTGGCAGTATGGTAGGCATGCTGAATAAGAGCATGAACTTCTTCATCAATCTCCTCGGCTACCTTCTCGCTGTAATTCCGCTGCTCGTGGATTTCACGACCAAGGAAAACGAGTTCGTCCCGTTTTCCGAAGGTCCGAGGCCCCAGTTTCTTGCTCATTCCGTATTCGGTTACCATTTTGCGGGCGACGCTAGTCGCCTTCTCCAGGTCGTTCTGGGCACCCGTGGTTACTTCGCCGAAGGCGATCTCTTCAGCTGCCCGTCCGGCCAGGGTTACAGTCAGTATGTCCTCAAACTGGGCGTGGGTCCACAGATGGCGGTCTTCGGTGGGAAGAAAGCGTGTCCAGCCTCCCATCATCCCTCGAGCCACAATGGAGATTTTGTGCACTGGGTCGGCATTTGGCAGCATTTTGGAGGCTAGGGCATGCCCCGTTTCATGGTAGGCAATAAGTGCCTTTTCCTTGTTGTTTATCACCCGCCCCTTCTTTTCGGGGCCTGCGATAACCCGGTCAATGGAATCCTCCAGCTCCGTGAGACCAATGTCTTTGCGGTCATGCCTGGCTGCCAGAATAGCTGCCTCGTTGATTAAGTTGGCCAAATCGGCGCCACTGAAGCCGGGAGTCTGTTTGGCTATCACCTCCAGATCCGCCTCCTTGGCCAGGGGCTTACCCTTGGCATGCACCTCGAGGATGGCTTTGCGACCTTTTATGTCTGGTTGGTCGATGACTACGTGGCGGTCAAAGCGACCGGGTCGGAGTAACGCTGGATCGAGGATATCAGGCCGGTTGGTGGCGGCCAGGACGATCACATTGGTACTGCTATCGAAGCCGTCCATTTCTACCAAGATCTGGTTCAGGGTTTGTTCGCGTTCGTCATGGCCACCGCCGAGGCCAGCGCCTCGGTGTCTGCCCACGGCATCGATTTCGTCGACGAAGACAATGCACGGCGCATTGCGCTTGGCTTGGTCGAAGAGGTCTCTGACCCTGGAGGCGCCGACGCCGACGAACATCTCCACAAATTCACTGCCGCTGATGGAGTAGAACGGGACTCCAGCCTGTCCGGCAGTAGCTTTGGCTATCAACGTCTTCCCACAACCTGGTGGCCCTACCAGCAGTATGCCTCGCGGGATGCGAGCTCCTAAGGCCAGGAACTTCTCAGGTGACCTGAGGAACTCAACTACCTCTTCGAGTTCTCCCTTCGCCTCGTCAACCCCGGCGACGTCCTCGAAGGTGATGGTAGGTTTGTCGCCACTTGCCAGGCGTGCACGGCTCTTGGCGAAATTGAAAGCTTGAGTATTAGCTCCTCGAGCTGAGCGGAAAAGGAAGAAGAGCAGAGCGCCAAACAAGACGAGGGGAATGAAGCTTATCAGTATTCCTCCCCAGTCAAACCCGCCGGCATTGACAATGAATTTCACCCCGCCCTCGCCCAGCGTTATGCCCGCCTCTGTGAGGGTATCCATAAGCTCTTTGGTGGTGCCAACGAACGACGCCTCGGTTACCTTCTCATCGCCTCTCACACCAACGAGCTTGTTTCCTTGCTGTTGGATGGTGTCGATTTCCCCTCGCTTGGCTTTGTCAACAAAGGTGTAGAAATCTACCTCCTCAGGACCTTTGGATATCGGCAGAAAGCTGAAAGCCAAGGCCACTACGGCCACCAGAATCAAGAGGTAGAATAGACTACCTTGCCACCGCTTCGCTTTCATATAGTACCTTTCCTTTCACAAGTATTATATCAGAATAGACCAAGTATAGAAAATGAACTTACTCGTCCGGCACGCTGGTGACGCTCCCGGTCTTCTTTCACGTATGTAGGAAGATGCCTTCAGAGCTGGCTGTGAGCCCTTCGCTGTCCCTTTGCTCGCGCTCTAGGTAACAGACGAAGACTCTCTTGGCCACGAGGTTGTCTAGTGGCTGGAGGCGGCTTTGTATGTCTTCTGCAAGAGCAGACTGTCCTCTTCTCGGTACTCTTCGGGGCTTTCGCAGATGACCAGCCCTTTCACCTTGTAATGGCGCAATGCCTTGACAAAGTCAACATAATTGAAGTCTGATTCTGCCAAGTTCAGATGCTTGATTTCCCCGTGCTTGCCATAGTCTATGCCTGAGATGTGGATGTGCATATTATTCAGGGCCTGCTTGCCCAGTTTTTCTTCCACTTGCTTGAGGATAAACATGAATTCACCATAGGAATTGAACTTGCCGGTGCGGGCATGCCAATGAGCGAAATCTATGCACGGGGCTATGCCTTGCACCTCAGCGCTCAATTGGGCCACCTCCTCCAGCGTTCCGAACTGGGTAGCCTTCCCGGTAACTTCAGGTCTGATCCAGACTCGATTGTTCTCGGCTCTGAGCTGGGTGGTTAGATGTTGGAGCTGTTTCTTGACTTGGTCGTAGACTCGGGCCGATGGGTCGCCCATATAGAAAGCAGCGTGGAAGACGATGCTTGTGGCTCCACAGAGCGAAGCAATGCGGGCTGTCTGGAGCACCCTTTCTCGGCTGGCATTTAGTTTGTCTGGCTCCCGGGCGTTGAGGTTTATATAGTAGGGGCCGTGCGCGGTAAGTGCTATCTTACTCCTGTTAGCTACCTCAGCCACTGTCAAAGCAGTTTCTCGGCCCATCTTGACCCCTTTGACGAATTCCAGCTCCATGCAGCCTAAGCCCAGCTCGGCAACACGCTCAATCGCAGCTGTGGTGGATTTCGCTTTGGCGCTTGGGAGCACCCCTGCCGGCCCAAAGAGTAATCTGTCCACGATTCGTGCCCTGACAACCTTCCTGCGCGCAATTATACTGGGGAAGAGATTGAAATGCTATATGGCTCGATTGTAACCGGGACATGTCTGGAAGTATGGTATAATGGTGTATATCGGTTCTGGCAACGCTGGTTTGGAGGAGTAATTTCTGGAAGCGATAGAGGTGGCCCGGCGGGCGTTGGAGGTTGCATCAGACAAACAGGCTGATGACGTTGTCATGCTGGATGCCAGACAGGTTTGCTCCTTCGCCGATTATTTCGTCATTTGCAGTGGGGACAGTACTCGCCAGATTGAAGCTATCTGGCAAGAGATTCGCCAAACATTGAAACAGGAAGGCGTCATTCCCTATCGCAGTGAGGGTACTGCCGATTCAGGATGGATTCTCCTCGATTTGGGGGATGTCATTGTCCATATCTTCTCTTCTGCGCACCGGGACTATTATCAGCTGGATGAGTTGTGGGACAAAGCCACGCTGATAATCAGGATCCAGTGACTCACCTGCCGATATCCTTGGCATAATCCAGAATCTCCTCCGGGCAGAAGAAAAGGGCGATTTCCTTTTCGGCATTCTCCGCGGTGTCGGACCCGTGCACGAGGTTCTGCTGAATGTCCATTCCCAAGTCACCTCTAATGCTGCCCGGTGAGGCTTTGGCTGGGTCAGTTTCACCCATGGTCTGCCGTATGGTTTCTACAGCTTTTTCTCCCTCGAAAACAGCGGCAATGATGGGGCTGGAGGTGATGAATTCGACCAGGTCGTTGAAGAAAGCCTTGCCTTGGTGGATGGCATAATGCCGCTGGGCCAATGTCTTGTCCATTTGTAGCATCTTCATAGCCGCAATCTTGAGCCCCCGTCTTTCAAGCCGGGAGATAATGGCTCCGGCCAGGCCCCGTTGAATAGCATCAGGTTTGATAAGCACTAGGCTTCTCTCCATTGCTGAGCTCCTTTTCATGGTTTGTATCCTGGTTCACCTAACTCTGCGCTGTGTAATGGGCGGTTGGCGCAAATACAGGGGCTGCAGACTTGCCGGATTATCTTGGTCTCCCTTGTTCAGACGCCGCCAGCCTAGTGCTGCCAGTTGGCTGGCGTGACGCAATCTCGCTTCAGGGGCGGGTATTACGGCTTGTTTGCCTAGCCGCTGCCGGAGTTGCTGCCCTACAGGTGGCGGGATTTCACCGCAGAAGAGCGTTTCCTTCTTAGTCTGTCGACATAGAGCATCGACCGTAGTGATGTGTTCTTCGACGAGGCATTGCCAATCATCATTCTGCTGATAGAGAGCTGTGGCAATCTCCTCACGACGGGCGTTGTGGATGGGACACACAGGCAGCCCAGTAATGGCGAAGGGGTAAGCTTCGATTTCGAGAGTGCTTATTCCAACGAGAGGGATACTCAAGGCGATGGCCAACCCCTTGGCTGTACTTATGCCGACGCGAAGCCCGTTGAAGCTCCCCGGGCCTCTGGCCACGAAAATGCCGGCAAGGGATTGAGGGCCAAGTCTAGTCTGATTCAGCAAGTGAACTATATTCGGCACCAGCTCCACGGTATGGTTCTGCTCCGAATGCCAGGTCAGCTCAGCTACCGTCTCCCCTTCACGAGATAAAGCGATGCTGGCGAAATTCGTTGAAGTATCAATGGCTAATTCCATGTCCCCGAGTCCAGGCCAACAGACTTGAGCAGTTGTGAATAGCGCTGGCCTTTCGGTTCCAAAGTGAGGGAACGCTCCGTCTCCGATATGTAGCTGAGGCTTATGAGCAGGTTCTCCTTCGGTAGCACTGCCATGGCTTTCTCTGCCCATTCAACTACACAAATGCCCTTGCCGTGAAGGTACTCGTCAAGGCCCAGGTCCATCACTTCCTCGATCCGGTCAAGTCGATACAAATCAATATGGTAGAGAGGGAATCTGCCGCAGTGCTCCCTGGCTATGACAAAGGAGGGGCTGGAGGCATATTCCTTGACGTCTAGGCCCCAGGCGATACCTTGTGTCAGGCAAGTCTTGCCGCTCCCCAATCTGCCGCAAAGCAGGAAGACATCACCGGCCTCGGCCGATGCGCCCAATCGGACGCCCAGGCGCTGAGTTTGCTCTGCGCTGTGGGAAATGAGATGTAAAGCCGTCATTTTGATCTTGGTGCCTCGGATTTGAAATGCTCCCAACCGCCCTGCTGCCAGGGAATGCTTTTGCCGGCACTATCAACTAGAGTTACCCGCCCTGGTGTCCCTGCAGTCACTTCACCAACTACGGTTACCGGGCAGGAGACGGCTTGCCTAACCTGAGCAACAACCTGACTGCTAGCGGTAAAGAGCAGCTCGTAGTCCTCGCCGCCGGTGAGAGCTAACCGCTGGCAATCTGCTTCGAACCTAGCTTCGAGCGTGGGGTGGATTGGCACGGAGTCCGCCCTTATTCGGGCGCTGGTCTGGCTTGCTTCACATACGTGGGCCAGGTCGGCAATCAAGCCATCGCTTATGTCTATGGCAGCCCTGACTCCTTGTTGCAGCAGAATCTGCCCTTCCTTTACCCTGGGCATCGGCTGGAGATAAGCTCGCCTCAGAAGTCTGCTAGTTTCAGCATCGAAGTCAAGGTTCTGTTTGAGCATCCTGAGGCCAGCGGCGGAAAGTCCCAGGTACCCGGTAACAGCCACTTGGTCGCCGGACACGGCTGCCGAGCGAGTGAGTACGGCCTTGTCTTCAGGGCTACCCAATAGCGTGGCAGTAATCATCGTCTTGTCTGCGTGGGCAACGTTGCCGCCAACTATGGCAACCCCAAACTCCGTAGCTATTTGCGCCATGCCCCGGTACAGGTCCGCGATGCAGTCTGTTTCAAGCTCACCTGGCAGAGCCAGGGAAACCAGGGCGTATCTGGGAATGCCACCCATGGCTGCGATGTCGCTCAGATTCACTGCGATGGCTTTCCAGCCCAGTTCTTCCCAACTGGTGGTGCTCAGGTCAAAGTGCGTGTCCTGAACCAGACTGTCTGTAGTAGCCAGTTGGATGGTGCCGTCGCTCTCCCAGACAGCCGCATCATCGCCGATACCAATGAGTGCCTGCTGCCATGAGATATTCTCGGGATTCTTGGCCTTATCAACGATGTCGGCCAGAAGCCGAATCAGGCCGAATTCCCCAAGCTCAGATACCTTCATAGCTGGGATTATAGCACATGCCTCTTATTTTGGCCTA
>JAUVVE010000109.1 GCA_030604795.1 Dehalococcoidia bacterium
CAACCACCCCCCGATGACGGAGCAATACAACCAGATCCTGCCATGCCAATCACAGCAAGCGCAAGCAACAACGTCAATACTTTGGCTGGCTTAACTAGAACAAAACTGAATTCCACGGTTACTCGCTTCCCATACGTAAGAGCTGGGCGATTTCACGGTACCGGGTCATAGCCGCCCGAAGACCAGGGATGACAACAGGCTATGCGCTTAACCATCAACCAGCCCCCTTTCATCAATCCATACTTCTCAATTGCTTCACAAGCATAGTGAGAGCAAGTAGGAGAAAAGCGGCAAGCAGGTGGGCTAACCCGTGAGATCGTAGACTGATACAGCCTAATCAACTCGAGTGTCAACCATTTCATCTTTATCTCTTAGCAAATGAGCCCGCGCCAGCAACGTATCCACCGACTGTTTGAGTTCATGATAGTCAGCAGTTACCACACTTGGGCGGGCGACAAAAACTACATCCCACCCTGCCTTTGCTGGTGCTAAACGTACTATCTCCTTCAGCAAGCGCCGTACCCGATTACGTATCACCGCTTTACCCACACTCCTGGTCACCGAGAATCCACACCGGCTCATTCCAAGCCCGTTCGGCAATGCCCTTATCTGGATAACACTGTCCCCCCAGGCTTGCCCCAATCTATAGACCGTCAAATACTGGGCTCGCTTCGTCAAAGCCCATTTCCTTGTCATACTGTTAAATCGGCGTCAATCGCGAACGACCCTTAAGCCGTCTTGCCTTCAAGACGCCTCGTCCACCACGGCTTGCCATCCTGGCTCTGAACCCGTGCTTGCGCTTTCTAGAAATCGTCTTAGGCTGATATGTCCGCTTTGGCATGTCCGTTTATCCCCGTACGCGGAGTCCTCGCCTCGACACTAGTCGTGTAGCGAACGTGGTCCGGGGTATAAGGCAGCAAGGCTAGGTAGCGCGCTCTCTTTATGGCCAGTGCCAAGCGCCGCTGGTGCTTAGCACAGACACCCGTCCTACGGCGTCGCTCAATTCTACCTCGCTCGGAAACATAACGCTGTAGTCTGGAAACGTCTTTGTAGTCTATCTGAAGCTTGTCAGCGCAAAAGGGACACACCTTCGGCCTAGAAACAAATCGGTGTACCCTTTCTCGCCCCGTTCGCATCCGCTGACGTTGTGCCATTGTTTAGTCCCTGTTTCCTTCCCAAGAGTAATTGCTAAAAGGGTAGGTCTTCAGGCTCTATCTCTTCCTCACCAGGCTCCGTACCAGGCTCCGTCGGGACTTCTTCGCTGGGAAGAGGAGCCGCGGGTTGCCTGTCAAGAAACAGCACTCTATTTGCTATCACTTCAACTGAGGTGCGTTTCTGGCCATCTCGTCCTTCCCAGTTACGAGTGCGTAGATTCCCCTCAACATACACTCGCTGCCCCTTAGTCAAGAACTGATTGCAGTTCTCAGCCAGTTTCTTCCAGGCAACTATGGTGAACCATTCTGTTTCTTGCTTGCGCTCTCCATCGGATGTCGTGTAAACCCGGCTCGTTGCAAGACGAAACGAAGTCACCGGATTGCCACTCGGCGTGAAGCGCATCTCAGGGTCAGTGCCGACATTTCCAATAAGCATGACCTTGTTCAAACTTGCCATGGCAACACTCCTCCTACATTACTCTCCTAGTCTTATCAGCAGGTGGCGTAGGACTTCCCCAGAAAGCCGAAGATTTGCCTCTAGCCTCTTGGTCGAGGTTGGCTCTAGCTCAAGCTGGGCCAATACGTAATTGCCTTCGGCAAATCGTTTTATCGGATAAGCTAGCTTCCTTCTTCCCCATTGACTTATCTCGGTTACATTCCCACCACCCGCATTGACAAGTTCACTGACCCTGCTCATGGTGCCAGGCATTTCGTCATCAGTTACTTCAGGACTGATGATGACTACTAGTTCATAATCCCGCATTCCATCACCTTCGAGACTGAGAAGTCGGCCAATTATAACACATCAACGAAACCACCAACAAGCCAAGCATTTCTTGCATTTTCGTCGCCCGTAGTCTATATTTCTAATTGGCCAAAGGGACACTATTGCAAGTCAGTATCATTGGGCTGCCCAAGAGCGGCAGAACAACAATCTTCAATGCTCTGACCAGAGGTAAAGCTGGTACTGCAGGCTATGCGCCAACTACTTTAGCTCCCAACGTGGGGATATCTAAGGTCCCAGAGCCCAGACTACAGGGGTTGGACAGACTGTTCCAACCCAAGAAGATAGTACCAGCTGAGGTGAAATACGTCGACATCGTTGGTGCAGCCAGAGTTCTTGGGAAACGTCAGGAAATAGGCGGCCAATTCCTGAGCCTCCTCAGTAACGCCGACGCCCTGCTCGAAGTAGTGCGAGTCTTCGAGGACGAAAGCGTACCTCACATTGAAGGTACCATTGACCCCAGCCGCGATATGGCCACCATGGATTTGGAGCTCGCCTTCTCTGATTTGGCCATAATTGAAAGAAGACTCAAGCGTATCGAAGAGTCGCTGACAGGCCCTAAGACTTCCGAGCGCGACCTACTCCTGAAGGAACAGGTGCTACTTCAGAAGATCAAAACAGAGTTGGACAAGGATATCCCGATATGGCAGCAAGGTTTGACTACTGACAATATCAGAAGCCTAGCCAACTATCAATTCCTCACTGCTAAACCCATGCTAGTGGTAGCCAACATCGCAGAGAGCCAGCTAGCGCAGGCTCCCTCCATCGAGGCGGAGCTACGCTCAGCCTATTCCCATCCTCAGTGCAAACTGGCGGCCTTATGCGGCAAATTGGAAATGGAGTTAGCCCAACTCGATGACGACGAAGCCGAGGAATTCCGCATTGCTCTGGGGCTGGCCGAGTCGGCACTCGACCGCATCATCAGATTCTCCTACCAGCTACTTGGATTGATCTCCTTCTTTACCACGGTCTCGGGTGAAACAAAAGCCTGGACAATTCCTAAGGGAACTACTGCGTTGAAAGCTGCTGGGAAAATCCACTCGGATATGGAAAAGGGCTTTATTCGGGCTGAGGTGATTAGCTTCAACGATCTCGATAGCTGCGGCAGTCTTGCTGAGGCTCGGAAGCGAGGACTGCTCAGACTTGAAGGCAAGGACCACATCGTCCAAGACGGGGACGTAATAACCTTCTTGTTCAATGTCTAGAATCGAACCGCACTGTCCCGGTTTCGTGGCCCAGCGAGGGCCGTCGGCGCTACCAACTTCCTTCAACATCCTTCTTGCAGATGGTATAATATTGTCATGGGATAGCACTTCCAACAGCGAGGAGACGTAATGACACGACGCACCACAGTCATCGCCTGGTTTGATGAAGCAACTAAGAATGACATTCGTCTGGTAGGTGGTAAGGGAGCAAACCTGGGTGAGATGGTTCATGCCCAAATCCCAGTGCCGCCGGGTTTCATAGTTACCGTTGATGCCTATTTTGCTTTTCTGCAAGCCGCCAGAATTGTGGATGAAATCCGCCCATATCTCGAGACGTTGGACGTCGATGACAGCCAGAAGCTTCAAGCAGTGGCTACCTTGATCAAGAGCAGGATTTCTGATTCACCCATGCCTGATGACATAGCTAGTCAAATCAAAGCAGCCTATCGTAAGCTGGGTGGGGGACTAGTGGCGGTGCGCTCATCAGCCACGGCTGAGGACCTACCCGAGGCATCTTTTGCCGGGCAGCAACGGACTTTTCTTAACGTGCAAGGTGAAGACGACGTGGTGACAGCAGTACAAGGCTGCTGGGCCTCTCTGTTCGAACCCCGAGCCATATTCTACAGACATGAGCACGGCTTTGACCATTTCGAGGTGGGTATTGCGGTACCTGTGCAGACAATGGTGCAGTCAGAAACCTCTGGGGTTCTCTTCACTGTGGAGCCATTGAGCAGCGACAAAACGAAGATTCTCATCGAGGCGATTTACGGACTCGGTGAAGCCATTGTGTCCGGCGAGATTACCCCCGATCAGTACCTTTTGAATAAGGAAGAGCTCAGGATTGTCGACAAGAGAATCAGGAAGCAAGAATGGCAGTTGGTAATGGATTCGAAGGTGTCACCAGGTGAGCTCGAAGGGAGTGTTAGGC
>JAUVVE010000057.1 GCA_030604795.1 Dehalococcoidia bacterium
CCAGCCCGGCTGCTGCGGACCACCCGCCGGTGGCGGAGCCCACCCCGGTTGTTGCGGCGCACCCCAGCCCGGCTGCTGCGGCGGAGCACCTCCACTTACGGGGGCACCACAGTTTGGACAGAATCTGGCCCCGGGGCTAAAAGGCGTTCCGCAGTAAGCGCAACCGGTGCTTAGCTGGCCGCCACAACCCCCACAGAAACGCTGACCCAACGCAGTCGGTGAGCCACAATTGGGACACCTACCTGTCTGCTGCATACTATCAGCTCTCCTACCTTTGCTCTTGAAGCCCCACCGCTTGTTTTCTTATAATATTTCTCTGATTATACATCCAAAGATTCACATAAAGCAATAGGCTGATCGTCGTTGCCGCAAAATCGTAGCGAAATGCTATTGAGGTTGCAATAGAAAGCTCGTCTAGACCTAGCCTACCGGCGGCGGGTATGTGTCCAGGCGATTTGGCCAATTGAGGTCCCTAGGACGATCTCTTTCTCACAAGTATGTACGCGGCTACTCCAGTTCCAACTAATACAACCACACCTGCTAGAAGCACGTATACCCGTAGATAATCGGAGCGCCAGTTCGCTGTGACTGCCTTCGGCGCATCCATAACCAGCGACACGGCAGCTTCATTTCCAACAAGGTCACCACTCCAGCCTGTGAAAACCCGCCTGACCATTGTTCCTTGAGTAGGAGCTACCGAGATGGTAGCTAACGACCCCGAATCGTACCAGCCTTCCCCGCTCGGGTCGCCATATGGTGATTCAATGGTCAACTGGTATTCCGTTTTGTAATCTGCCGTGTATTCTCCACCACGTGAAAGCGTCCTTGAAACCGACCCATATCCGTCACCCCACGAGGCGAAGACCAGTCTCGTTCCGTCTTCAGTATCAACCTGAGAAGAGAGGCCGAACGTATGCACTGAGCCCGCTGCCCAGGTGAATGATGCAGGTAACTCTGCTTCTGAATATGGCTCCCCGTCCACGGTCAACACCGCAGTATCAGGTGGAAAGTGGGCGTCGGTATCAAGGACGACTTTCATCAGCAAGTTGAGTTCACCCGAATAGCAGTCGGAAATCACAGGGTGCTGCGTACCTCCTCCCGATACAGTCTCGGCCTCACAGGTCAGGCTCCCCTTACTCATCTCAGCTTCGGCGTAGCCAAATATCTCCTCAGCCGAGAGCTCGTAATCATGGTTAGTATCGGTCACGTCGAAGTTGCTAAGGGATTGTAGAATATGATGAGTGAAAACGCGACGCCCAAGTTCAGGGCATTGTAAGGACTCTTCCTGTGGCTGACAAGCCATTAGGGCCACCCACCCATCCTGGCTAAGCTCCCCGCCAAAGGAGCCAGCAAAACCTGTGTCCAAGATAATCACAACTTTCTCCGAGTTCAACATGCCAAGCCACCGAGCGAGGTCAACAGCCGAGATTTCATAGTGGCAATGTGATCGTCCGTTATCGTACCAGCCGCCTGCGTCAACAGGAGATACTACGCCGTGATATTCCGATGCACCTGGGTCGCAACGCGATGGTGGACTGCCGAACCAGCAAGCTCGGTCACCTCCACAACGCGATGGTGAACCATCAAACCACGAAGCCAGGCTGATGGCCGGTATCTTGTAGTAGTCGCTCTCCGGTGGTCGACTATCGAAGGGGCAAAGGTATCCTGAGCCAGCTCTTTGAGAATACTCTCGACACGGGACTTGACCTACCTCGTCTGGCTGTTTCCCGCGTCCTGAGAAATAAAGCAGCACAGTGTCATCAGAATCTGCCCTGTCCGCCAGCCATTTGATGCCGTAGTAGATATCTACCTTCGTTGCATCACTATCCAGCAGTGACTTGACGTGGTCCTCGCCCCAACAAGAGCCCAACTGTTGCGCAAGCTGCTGTGCGCCATCATCAGGATACTCCAACTGGTGACGACAAGTGGAGCCTCCCCTTTCATCACGCCAGGAAATGAAAGATGGATATTCTGACACCGCAATCACAAGCGCCCAGCACTCCGGTTCAGGGTCCTCGGCATACGCTGGTGTGCACACGTGTAACGGCATCAGCAATACTGCCGACAGCGTGCCGATGCATAGCGTGAACAGGACTTTCAACATCACCTTACCCAGTTTCCCTTCTACTCAGCCGCTACAACCCCATCATCACTCGGGATCACGTAGCTCCTCCTGCTGACTTCCTCTCCTCTGGAATCATAAAGCGCAGCTACGTCAGGTACCTCGTTGTCCCAAATATTACCGGCGAAGCAGTTGAAACAAAGGCCTCCCGATTCAGGGTGAACCTCGCCCGTGTAGACTCGAACACTGTGATGCGGCGGGAGCGCCCAAGGCCGCGGTACAACATCGCTTGGCAAGTGGATTGGGAAAATGAATGTGGGCCATCCCTTAGTTATGTTCTTCAGCGTCCAGCCTGCGATAACTTGCCAGGAATTGCTCTGGTTCTTGATTTCCACATACTCGTCGGCTTCGACTATTTCATAACCCATTCTCCCGCTCTCAATATAGTCCCGACCTCGGTAATGAATACGAATGATTTCAATAGGCGAGACAGACACTTCAGCAACATGCTCTTCCACCACAATAGTCCACTCGCGCAACCCGGCAGCTATGACTTTGAGATAGTAGTCCCGGCCACCCTCCCTGATATAGGTGGTGCCGCCAGGACCATCGCCTGAGAACGAAATCCTCTCCGCAAAAACACTATGCTTGCCCTCAGGATAAACGAAGACGTCAAAAACGGTGTATTCGGGGTATTCAACATCTGCTGCCCAGATAATACGCCATTCCGTGCCAGATATGTGAAATGACGGCGTAACCTCGTCGCCTTTGCCGGCGAAGGTGTGAACCGTGTTCCATCCTTGCTCATCCGCAGTCTCGTAAGCTGGAGAGGGTGGTGCCGGCTGGCTTTCGGTTTCGACCGGTGGCTGTGAAGGCACTGACACAGGTGCCGGTTCGGGTGGCGGGGAACCAGACGAAAACGGCCCACAAGCCACTACGAGACTGGTCAGCAGAAGAGCCAATCCCACAACCGGTAATGGATGCCACTTGTATTTCTTCATCCTAACCGCGCAATCCTCTCAGTCTACTCCTCCACCGACCTATGCCGTTTCCAGAGTACGTATGCACCGACGGCAACTCCGACCAGGGCCATAATTCCAGCTACAAGCACGTAAAGGCGAAGGTAATCGGTTCGCCAGTTCGCCACGATGGCCTTCGGTGCATCCATAGTCACCAGCGCAGTCGTTTCAGCCCCGGTGAAGTCCCCGCTCCAGCCTGTGAAAACCCGCCTGATTATTGCTCCCTCGGAAGACCCTGCCAAGATGGTAGCCGACGACCCGGCATCGTACCAGCCCTCCCCTTCAGGGCTACCGTAAGCCGATTCGATAGCCAACAGATACTGCATCTTGTAGCTCGCCCCGTATTCTCCACCACGTGAAATCGTTCTTGAAGCCGACTTATCGCCGTCATCCCATGAAGTGAACACGAGTCTTGTGCCCTCACCAACATCCACTTCGGAGGGGACGTCGAAGGTGTGGACCAAGCCCGCTGCCCACGTGAATGAAGCCGGCAATTCTGCCGATAGGTACGGCTTCCCGTCCAGAGTCAACACTGTGGTGTCGGCCGAAAAACCAGCGTCGGTATGAAACGCGACTTTCACAAGCAGGCCGAGCTCCTCAGAATCACGAGAGTCGTACAGCATGGGGTGTTGCTTATCTTCCACAACAGGTACATTAGCATAAGGGGCTATAACCTCGGCTACAGTCCTGGGCTTGGCGTAGTGAAATACCTCCTCCGCGGAGAGCTCATAATCACGGTTGGTGTCGGCAGCATCGAAATTACTAAGCGCTTCGAGGACATAATGAGTGAAAACACCGTGCTTGAGCTCGCGTGACTCCCAAGAGCTTTCATCCGGTTGACAGCTCATCAGGAGCACCCGTCCCTCCTGGCCGAGCTTGTTGCGGAAAGAACCAGCATAGCATACGTCTAGGACAACAACGACACTTTCCGAATCCAGCCTGCCTAACCAATCATCTAGCTCCTCATCAGATATCTCAGTATCGTACGAGCACAGGTATACCGGGACGGTATCTCGTGGCACATACTCCGGGACAGGAAGGTATGACAAATGACCATATGATGGCAAATAGCCGTGTCCACAGAAATAAAAGAGCACGGTGTCATCGGCATCTGCCATGTCTGCCAGCCACTTGATTGCATAGTAGATATCTACTTTGGTAGCTTCACTATTGACCAATAGCTTGACGTGGTCGTCACCCCAAACGGAGCCTAACTGCTGGCACAGGTCTCGTGCACTATCATCGGGATATTTCACGCCCAGAGGGTATGTGTTCCCCCTTGCATCAATGAAAGCTTTATCCGCAAGTCGTTGCGCCGGTACACCAACGATGACGGCCCAGCACTGTGCTTCAGGCTCTTCAGCATATGCCGGCGTGAACACCTGAGACGGCATTATCAATATCGCTAAGAGCGTGCCGAGGGAGACAATAGAAACAACCTTCTTGAACATCGCTTTATCCAGGTTTTCTCGGGCTATTCATCTCCAACACTCCTCGGGGACCACGTAGCTCTTTCTAGACACCTCCTCCCCATCAGCATTGTATAGCGCGGCTACATCGGGTTCGTCGTTGTCCCAAACATCACCGGGCCCATAGTCGAAACGGAAAGGGTAGAGCGCGTACATGCGTCTAACTATGTGAGGGTCGACCACGTATGTGTAAGCTGCAGCGATTTCATCTGGCGCAACTGGAAACCCCGTATAAACCCGAATGCTAGTCCCTGGGGATAAGACGAAACCAGGGGGGAAAGTGAACGAGGGAAATCCTTTGGTCGCGTTTTTCAACACCCAGTCGCTCACCTCCTGGTGGGAGTCACTCAGGTTCTTGATAACCACATATTCATCGGGTTCGACCGATTCCAAACACAGTGTACCTGCATTCCACTTCTTGAATCCGCGCGGATAGACCGTACCTCTGTAATGGATATCAGTTATCTGGACAGGGCAAACGGCTACGTCAACGACGTCATCTTCTATGGTTATTGTCCAGCTTCGCAAATTGCGCGCCATCACCCTGACAAAGAAATCGCGCTTGGTCTTGTCGTAGGGAAAGTCCCACGGGATGAAGTAAGTCACATCACCGCCACTACCGCCTGAGTGCGAAATACTGTCCCAAATCGCATGAGGTGCATCCTGAGAGTAGATAAACAGTTCCAAAACGGCGCGTTCCGGGTATTCAGCATCTACTGTCCATGTAATGCGCCACTCTGAGCCAGACACGTGGAACGGCGGCGTAGTCTCACCACCCCTGCCTGTAAAGGCCTCGACCGTGTGCCATTCCTCTCGACCTGCAACGTCGTCAACGGTGGCCTGGTCTTGTACTGCAATAGTCCAGCCCCGCAAGTTGGCAGCAACAACTTCAATACGGTAGTCCCCACCACCCTCGTCGATGTAAACGGTGCCGCTGCCACTGCCATCTGAGTGCGCAATCCTCCTGGTGAACAAGCTGTACCTGTCCTCAGGGTAGACGAAGATGTCAAGAACGGCATGCTCAGGGTAGCTAGCATCCGCCGTCCAGACAATGCGCCACTCCGCACCGGATATGTGAAACGGCGGTATCGTCTCACTGGCTCTGCCCGTAAAGGTTTGAACTGTGTTCCATTCGTCCTCGTCAGCAATCCCGTCAACCTGAGGTGGCTGCGCTGCCGGCGGGCTTTCAGCGGCCGGAGGTGGCTGCGCAGGTGGTGGCGTCGGCAGTGGTGCCGCTGGCGCAGGCTGCTCACAACCAATGATCAAACCGCTCAACAGAAGAGCCAATCCTGAAAGTAGAATCGAATGGTGTCTGTTCATTTTGGCATCCTGCTTGTGTCAGCCCGATTCTCACGGACCTGAAGCCTGAGGCTTCACTGAGCCGTCAATTCGCCAAGAATCCCAGTGCAAATACCGGCCGGCATTCATAGAATCGTGCTTACCCCGAACATTGCCTTTTTCAAGCATAGTCAATACTCACCCGCCAAAACCTCACCC
>JAUVVE010000025.1 GCA_030604795.1 Dehalococcoidia bacterium
ATAATCGGGCCCAACGGTTCCGGGAAAACGACATTATTCGAAATGATCGCAGGGAATGTGAGCCCGGACACGGGCAGCGTGACTATGCGTAAGGGGACTACCGTTGGCTATCTGAAGCAGGACATTGGCCCTTCTTCCAAACGGCGATTGCTGGAGGACATCACCAACGCCTCGACACAGATAACTGGCCTGGCACATCGGATTCAGGTTCTCCACGCAGAATTAGCGGAGGGGACAGAGCAGGCGAACTCGGCAGAAGCTCTGCGTGAGCTGGGTGAACTGCAGCACAGATTCGAGGCAGCCGGTGGCTACAGTGCTGAATACGAGGCCAAGATTGTCCTCTCCGGGTTGGGATTTGCGGAATCAGACTTCTACCGTCCGTTGACCAACTTCAGCGGCGGCTGGCTGATGCGCGCCGCTCTGGCCAGACTTCTCGTTCTAAACCCCGACCTGCTGCTCCTTGACGAGCCGACCAACCATCTCGATCTGCAGTCCTGCATTTGGTTCGAGGACTACCTCAGAACCTGCCAGGGGGCGGTTCTGGTGACCTCACACGACCGAGCATTTCTGAATCGAGTGGTGCGCAAGGTGCTCGCCATTGAGCCAGACGAGGTGCTCTTCCATCATGGCAATTACGACAGTTTCGTCCTAGCTCGACAGAAGGAACTCGAGATTAGGAAAGCCGCAGCCAAGAGGCAGGAACTCAAGATAAAAAGGGAAATGCGCTTCATCGAGCGATTCCGCGCCAAGAACACCAAGGCCACCCAGGTCCAGAGCCGACTGAAACATCTGGAAAAGACGGAAAGGGTAGTAGTGCCAAGGGCAACCAAGAAGATACACTTCTCCTTCCCCGCGCCGGCACGTAGTGGGCAGGAGGTCATCGCTCTCAAGCACATCCGTAAGTCATATGATACCAACGTCGTCTACCGCGACCTCAATCTGGTTCTCAACAGAGGTGACCGGGTGGCTCTGGTCGGTCCCAACGGCGCTGGCAAGACAACCTTGCTCAAGATTCTGGCCGGAGTACTTCCCTTCGAGAAGGGCGAACGAAAACTAGGACACAATGTCACCACGGCATATTATGCGCAGTATAAGCTTGAGCTTCTCGACCCTGAAAACAGTGCCCTCGCTGAACTGCAGCAGGCGGCCCCAGATGAACCAGAACAGAAGCTGAGAGGTATTCTAGGAGCCTTTCTGTTCAGCGGTGATGATGTTTATAAAATGATATCCCGCCTATCCGGTGGGGAAAAGAGCCGTCTGGCAATAGCCAAAATGCTGACGCAGCCGGCCAACTTCCTGTTGATGGACGAACCTACCAATCACCTTGACATTGCCTCACGAGAGATACTCACCGATGCTCTGGAAGCCTATCACGGGACACTCTGCTTCGTCACGCATGACCGAACGCTGATTCGGCAGACTGCAAACAAGATCGTCGAGATAACCGATGGCGAACTGCACGTATTCCCCGGCGACTATGATAGCTATCTCTATTGGAAGGAGCGTTCGGCGGCAGGCGGTTCAGAGACCCACCAACCCCCGAAGGCCAACGCCACGAGGGAAAGCTCGGCAAGGAGCAGACAGCGTCAGCGCAAGCTGGTCGAGGGGGAACTGAGGAACAAGTACTATCAGGAGAGTGCTCCCACCAAGAAGCGAATGGCCGAGGTGAAGGCCGAGCTCTCGGGGCTCGAGGAGCAACTGAAGACAGTTGAGAGCTTACTTTCCAGTCCGGAGCATTACAGGGATAGTACCCAAACTGTCGAGACCATCAAGGAGCATCACAGACTCAAGGAGGCCATCAACTCACTTACGGAGGAACGGGCGAGGCTTTCCGCCGAAGCCGAAAGGATGAAACGGGAGTTCGAGGAAGCCAAGAGCAATATCGAGGCCTGAAAAAGGACATCGTGTCACATTTGGTCACAACATGACCTGGAGCAAGCCAACCGTCAGCTGAGCTGAGCCAACTCCTGCCTCAGCCTCACCAACTTATCCTCACAAGCTTGAAGCTTGCCGCGCTCCTTCTCCACCACCGCTGCCGGTGCCCTGGACACAAAGGCGGCGTCTTTCAATCTCTCTTCCAGCCGGGCGATTTCCACCTCATTGGCGCTGATTTCTCTCTCCAGACGCTGCCTCTCGGCAACCAAGTCAACCATGCCCGCCCAGGGCAAAACCACCTCAGCCTCCTTTAGTACCAGAATCAGGGCTTTCTCCCCCTCGGCTTGCCTTTGGTCCCGACTCAACACCGCCAGAGGCCGAGCCTTGGCCAGGGTTTCTATAGCCTCCAACTGCGAAGCTATGGCCAAGCGAAGATTACCGGCATAGATACGAGCTTCAATCCACTTGGCTGCCTCCACTTTGTGCTCGGCCCTGGCGTTGCGAATTGAACGGATGATTTCTATGACCGAGTCCATCACTTGCTCTGCCTCAGTATCGATGACTTGCACATCAGCCGCCGGATACGCTGCAATCATTATAGAAGGTGAATCGAGGCTTCCCTCAGGCAAACGCTGCTTCAGGCCCTGCCACAACTCCTCGGTGATGAACGGCATGAAGGGATGGAGCAGGCGGAGCGTCATCTCCAGCACATGGGCCAGAACAGGCAGGGGTGAAGAAGTCGGCTGAGCGAGGCGGATCTTGACCATTTCAATGTACCAATCACAGAATTCACCCCAGAAGAAGTCGTGGATTTGCCGCTCAGCCTCCCCAAACTGGTAATCAGACACCAACCTATCAACTTCAAGGACAAGGCGATTAAGCCGACTGAAAATCCAGCGGTCTTCTATTGGCTGCGGACGCGTCACCCTCAAATCTGCCAACGCCCGACTGCTTATCTCGCCGGCCTCGAGGCTTTGCAGCACAAACCTGGCGGCATTCCACAGCTTGTTGGCAAAGTTCCGTCCCGCCTCCAGCCTATGCCGGCCGAGATTAACATCGTTACCCGGAGAAGTCCCGGTAGTCACGGCAAAGCGAACGGCGTCAGTGCCATACTCATCTATGGCATCAGTCGGACTTAAAACATTCCCCCGCATCTTGCTCATCTTCTCACCTTTCTCGTCCCGAATCAGACCGTGCAGGTAAACAGTATGGAAGGGAATATCACCAGTGTCTTCCAACCCCATCATTATCATCCTGGCAACCCAGAAGAACAATATGTCATAGCCAGTTTCCATAACGGAGGTTGGATAAAAATACTTAAGGTCATCAGTATCCTGTGGCCAGCCCAAAGTCGAGTGCGGCCACAATGCCGAGCTGAACCAGGTATCGAGCACATCAGGGTCTTGAACGATGGCATCCGAGCCACAATGACCGCAACCTGAAGGCTCATCAACAGACACGGTTAGCTCACCGCACCTGTCGCAATACCACACCGGAATTCGATGACCCCACCACAGTTGCCGGCTGATGCACCAGTCACGGATATTCTCCATCCAGTTGACATATACCTTGGTGAATCGCTCCGGGATTATGGCGATACGACCTTCATCAACAGCCCTGATTGCCGCCTCGGCTAACGGCGCTACTCTAACAAACCACTGCTGGCTAACCTCGGGCTCAATCATTGTCTGACAACGGTCGCAGTGCCCCACTGAATGGGCATGCGGCTCAGTCTTCTCCAGTAGGCCGGCCTTCTCAAAGTCAGCTATTACCCTCGCCCGGCAGGCAAAGCGGTCAAGCCCAGCGTAGGGACCGGCCTCCTCGTTCATGGTAGCGTCCGGGTTCAGTATGTTCACCAGCGCTAGGCCCTGTCGCCCCGATATCTCAAAGTCCACCGGGTCATGAGCCGGAGTAATCTTAACCGCACCAGTGCCAAATGTGAGGTCAACAGCGCTGTCAGTAATGACAGGAATCACCCTTCCGATGACCGGGAGAACAACCTTCTTACCCACCAGGCCCTTGAAACGCCCATCCTCAGGATTCACCGCCACGGCAGTATCGCCGAGGTAGGTCTCTGGCCGAGTAGTAGCTACCGTAACAAAGCCGTCGCCATCGGCAAACGGGTAACGGAGGTAGTAAAGATTGCCCGTCACGTCCTTGTGCTGGACTTCCAAGTCCGAAAGGGCAGTCTGACAGCGGGGGCACCAGTTGATAATCCGCTCGCCGCGATAAATCAGCTCCTTGTCATATAGGCGAACGAAAGCAGTACGGACCGCCCTAACTGGCCCATCGTCCAGGGTGAAACACTCGCGCGTCCAGTCACAGGAAGCTCCCAGTCGCTGATGCTGATAGGTAATTGACTGCCGGGACTGGTTTACCCATTCCCACACGCGCTCGACGAACTTCTCCCTGCCCAATTCGTGCCGGTCCGTTCCTTCTTCGGCCAGCTTTTGCTCCACAACCACCTGAGTGCCAATACCTGCATGGTCCACTCCGGGCAACCACAGGGCAGGCTCACCCTTCATCCGATGCCACCTGGTCATAATGTCCTCCAAAGCAGCAGTCAGAGCATGTCCCAGATGAAGCTCACCGGTCACGTTGGGCGGCGGCATAATGATGACGAACGGTTTCTTGCCGTGGTCTATTTTAGGGGTGAAGTAGCCCTGCTCCATCCAGAAGCGGTACCACTTCTGCTCAACTTCACCCGGCTCATAAGCCTTTGGAATTTCAGGCATAAGTCATACTTCCCCCATGTTCTAACTTGGATGAACGACCATTAGATAAGTCATTCTCTGTCATCCTGAGCCCTACGGGCGAAGAATCTCTATCCTTCTTTAGACTCTTCGCTCCGCTCAGAGTGACAATTCACTATTAAAATGCGACCCATTCAGGGTCGCCAGCCAGGCTAAAGCCTCGCGCTACATGCCCCATCCGTCTAATCCAACCAATGTAGTGCGACCTTTTAAGGTCGCCTTAAGCGAGGAGGGTCGCCTTAAGCGAGGCTAAAGCCTCGCACTACTTTCTGTGCAAAAGCTCAACTACCTTGTCCAGAATCCTATCGGCTACTTCCCTCTTGGGCAAAAGGGGTAGTTTCTCGACCTTGTCCTCGCGGTTGATTATCACCACCTGGTTAGTATCAGCACCGATGCCACTACCGGCAGCCGTAATGTCATTGCCAACGACGAGGTCAAGCTTCTTCTTATGGAGCTTCTCTTTGGCATTTGCCACCAGATTCTCGCTTTCGGCGGCAAAGCCAACCCTCAGGAAATCGCCCTTTACCTGCCCGAGAATGTCCGGCGTCCTCTCCAGTTCCAAGATCAACTCAGAGACCTGCTGCCGCTTAATCTTGCTCTCGGAGGCCCGCACCGGCCGGTAATCGGCCACTGCTGCCGCCATAATCAAGGCGTCAGCCTTGGCAACAGCCTTCTGCACTGCCTCGTACATTTGCTGAGCAGTACCAACATCAACCATCTCGACACCGGCTGGATTGGAGAGAGCACTGGGCGCACTTACAAGTACTACCTGAGCACCGCGATCCCTCGCTGCCTCAGCCAGGGCATAACCCATCTTGCCCGAGGAGCGGTTAGTCAGGCACCGGACCGGGTCGACTGGTTCCTGGGTACCCCCGGCGGTGACCACAATGCGTTTGCCGGCCAAATCACCGCTTCTGCCTAACACCTGGCATATGGCCCCCACGATCTCGTCTATATCAGTCAGGCGTCCCAGACCCATTTCGCCCGAGGCAAGCCGACCGTACGCCGGACCAACAATGCTGAAGTCACGAGCCCGCAGCTTGGCCAGATTATCCTGCGTAATCGGGTTCTCATACATATTCACGTTCATCGCCGGAGCTACAACCACCGGGGCTTTGGTCGCCAGCACCGTGCAGCCAAGCATGTCATCAGCAATGCCAGCGGCCAGTTTGGCTATCATATTAGCCGTGGCCGGAGCTATCACCACCACGTCAGCAGCTTCGGCCAGAGCCACGTGCTCAACACTGAACTCAGATGCCAACTCAAACATCTCGGTAACCACAGACCGCCCAGTGATATTGCGAAAGGTAATCGGTGTGATAAACCGGGCAGCCGCTTCCGTCATAACCACCTCAACCCTGGCTCCTGCCTGAGTTAGCCGGCTGGCTAGGTCAGCAGCCTTATAAGCAGCGATGCTGCCGGTTACTCCCAGCACTACAGTCTTGTTAGTTAGCTTCATACCTTGCCCCTCCTGGCCCCGCAACCTCTAGGTTCTGTTCATTTCGTGAATCAAGCGCAGGCCGATCAGCGTCAAATCCGGGTTTACCACCTCGATTATCGGCGTTTCCTGAGCCAGAAGCTCAGCGTAGCCTCCGGTAGCTACCACTTTCGCCTTGCTTGCCAGCTCCCTCTGTATTCGGGCGACTATGCCTTCAATCAACCCCACGTAGCCGAAGACTATCCCCGACCGCATAGCAGCCACGGTGTTCCTGCCGATAGTCTGCTCAGGGTGACTCAGTTCCACCCGAGGCAGCGCGGCAGTCCGAGTGAACAGAGCCTCAGTGGCGATAGCAATTCCCGGTGCAATAGCTCCACCAAGATAGTCCCCTTCTCCAGATACAACATCAAAAGTGGTGGCAGTGCCGAAGTCAATGACAATCACCGCACCACCGTACAGATGATGAGCCGCCACCGCGTTCACTATACGGTCAGCGCCAACCTCCCTTGGGTTATCCATGCAGATCCGCACTCCCGTCTTGACCCCAGCTCCCACCACCAGAGGAGACACGTCCAGATAGCGCCGGCACACTTCCTCAAAAACGCCCACCAGGGGCGGAACAACGCTGGATAACACCGCGTCGGTGATTTGGGAAGCCGCCAAGCCCTGGCGGTCAAAGAGGTTCAGGAGCAAGGTGGCATACTCGTCCGGCATACGATGGACCCCGGTAGCTAACCTCCAGGTTGCCTTCAACTTGGCGTCATCAAAGACGCCAAGAATGATGTTGGTATTACCGATATCAGCAGCTAGTAACATGACATCAAATCAGAGTATGGCTTCGACCCCTCCAAACCCTAGCCCGCCTCTGTCTGCTTGAGCGCTTTTATCACCTTGGGCAAGACTGGCAAAAGGTCGCCAGCCAACATGCCAGCCTCACCTATGTCGCGCCTGACCATCTCCCCGGCCTGACCATGAAGATAGACGCCACAGGCTGCAGCATCAAAGAGAGGCAGGCCCTGAGCCACTAATCCAGCAATTGCACCGGCAAGGACATCACCTGTCCCTGCCGAAGCCAACCCTGGGTTAGCTACTTGACTGATTCTAGCACTCCCGTCAGGCGCAGCCACAATGCTGTAGGCTCCTTTAAGCACAACTACTTTCTGCCATTCCATGGCCGCTTCTCGGGCCGTCTCCAACCGCCGCCGCTGAACCTCATCTACTGAGATTCCCGTCAGTCGCGCCATCTCACCAGGATGTGGGGTAAGTATAGCATCCTGCCTTAGCTTCTGCCACCAGTCTGGTACCTGAGCCAGAGTGTTCAAGGCGTCAGCATCAAGGACCAAAGGCAGAAAAGAAGTCTGGGGCAAGCCAAGTAGGGCGGCTTTGATGAACTCCACAACCTGCGCGCTTTGTCCCAGACCACACCCCATAAGCAAAACACCGTAGCCTGGCAGCCATTCCTGCAAAACCGATGTCGCCTCAGAAGCAATCGTCCCTGCTTCAACTTCCGGCAGAGGGGCATAGGTCACCTCGGTCAGCTTCGTCGCCAGAACCGGCTGAAGACTACGCGCGGTAGACAGCGTTACCAGACCGGCCCCCACCCTCGCTGCACCCATGCAGGCGAGATAAGCAGCCCCAATGTAGTTGATTGAGCCAGCTACTACCAGCACCCTGCCAAAGCTCCCCTTGTTGGCATCCAGCGGACGCTCGGGCAACACCAACCTCGCCCAATCTTCGGTGATAAGCTCAGTAGCAATGTTCTCGGCTAGAGACGCCGGTATGCCGATATCAGCCACAACCACCTTGCCCGCCCTCTCGGCACCGGGGAAATTGAACAACCCTGGCTTGGCATAGCCGAGAGTAACCGTAGCATCAACATGAGGGCAATTGACATCAACAGCCCCCGTGTCAGCATCAAGCCCCGAAGGCATGTCGACCGCAACAATGAAAGGCCTGGGCCGCTTGTCTCTGACTGCCACCACCCTCATCAACACTTGCTTAAACACACCCTCAACAGGTCGACTTCTTCCCGTGCCAAAAACAGCATCAATCACCACCTCCGCCGACGCCAGCAGTCCGTCCAAACCAGCGAAGTCTCCATCCTGGTCAGCCAACACAGTAGCTATGCCCCGTTCCTGAGCTAGCGTCAGGTTCTTGTCATCGGTTGAGCGTTGACTGCACAGGTAAAGGCTCACCTCAGCCCCCCAGTCATCAAGGTAACGGGCCGCCACCAAGCCATCACCACCGTTATTGCCAGGGCCAACTATGACCAGAACATGCTTGCCGATGGCACTGCCAAGAAGTCTCCTCATCTCCTCAGCCACGGCCCGCCCGGCATTTTCCATCAGCGTTTCCGTGGTCACACCAACGCTGGCAGCAGCCCGGTCGATCTCACGCATTTGCTCCGCAGTAACTACCTTCATAACTCCAGCCCGCCTTCCACTGTTCTTACTTCTCCGACCTAAGGTTCTCCAGTTCCTTAACCATCGCCTCCCAGTGCGTTCCCTGCCAGTATATACGATGGCACGACGGACATTCCATATACTGACTCTGC
>JAUVVE010000078.1 GCA_030604795.1 Dehalococcoidia bacterium
GAGAATACTTGTCCCGTTAGATGGTTCCGAAGTAGCTGAAGTAGCTCTTCCCTGTGCTGAGCAGCTGGCTGGAAGACTCGGCACGGAGGTTATCTTGATGTCTGTTGCTCGCTCAGATGAGGAGCAAGACCGGTACGTATTTCAGTCCTACCTTCAGAAGGCTGTCGAGGCCACAAAACAGGGGGCTGCAAGGCACCTTGAGAAAGGTGCCGGGGAAGCTGTCAAAGTAGAGCCAATGATTCTGGCTGGAGATGCTGCTGAGGCGATTGTGGATTATGCAGACAAAAGTGACATTGGTCTGATTGTCATGGCAACGCATGGCCGTTCTGGCATTAGGCGTTGGGCCTTGGGAAGCGTGGCCGACAGAGTGCTCAGGGCCACAAAGCGGCCGGTGGTGCTCATCAGGGCCAAAGGAGCGCGTCCTGACGTACGCGAGAAGGGCGTATTGAGGAAGGCGCTTGTTCCTCTGGACGGGTCAAAAGAAAGTGAAAGGGTGGTTCCCTATATTGCCAACCTTGCCTCCAACTTAGGGGTGGAGGTCACTTTGCTGCAGGTGGTAGCAATAGCTCATCATGTTTATATCTCTGCGGACGCCCCTGTCCAGGTTCCCTATACCTCGGAAGAGATGGAGCCGCTAAAGGTAACTGCTGAGAGCTACCTGAAGAAGGTAGGTAGTGGACTTGGGAAGAAAAGCATCGCTACGAAGTGCGAGGTGAGAATTGGTGCCGCGGCTCATGAGATCATCAACCTCGCCGACGAAATCAATGCGGATATGGTGGCCATGTCAACCCATGGACGGTCTGGCGTGGGACGGTGGGTATTTGGGAGCGTTGCGGAGAAGGTAGTACGTTCGGGACATACTCCCGTGTTGCTGGTGAGGGCGCCGGGAGCTAGCGCGAAATGAGCTGGCGGGATCGGTGAAACAGTCAGGGAGACCCTCGGCGAAGGCCGCGGTTCCTCCTACGTCTGAACCGTCTCTGAAAGTGGGGCTCAAGTGGATTCTCTCAAGACAGTCAGGCCGTGAAGTCGGTTTCAGCCTTTTCTTTTTGGTGGATGGCTGCCTGTGCGGCTACAAGCTTAGCTATCGGTACTCTGAACGGGCTACAGCTGACATAATGTTACACTTCCTCCACAGCCCAATCTCCTGGCATCTACATGGTGGTACTGGAAGCTATCTGGTTTGTCCTCCGCGAATGATAGATGAATCGAGACAATTGTCTACATGGCCAGTACCTTGGATGACTCCAAGAAACATGTATCCAGTTCCTTTTTCCTCTCGCATGCCTCGTGGAAGGGGATACATACCCTTTCCCCTTTCTTTTCCCCGACCACGTGTCCTTGTCTTCCGTTAAGTATGGCGTCGACAGCAGCGATTCCCAGCTTACTGGCCAGGACCCTATCCCTTGCGGTTGGTGCTCCTCCTCTTTGCAGGTGCCCCAGTATGCAGACACGGCAGTTGGCTTTGAGACGGAACTGGACATACTGGGCAATCTGCACGGTATGCCCTACTTCATTGCCCTCAGCTACCACTATGATGCTACTTCGTTTACCTTTCTTGAAGCTTTCTTTGAGAGTGCGACACAGGTCTTCCAGGTCGGTCTCCTTCTCGGGTATGATTATTTCCTCAGCACCACCAGCTACTCCCACTTCAAGAGCGATGAAACCAGATAATCGCCCCATCACTTCGACAAAGAAGACACGCTCGAAAGCGTCCGCCGTGTCACGAATCCGATCTATGGCTTCCATAGCGGTGTTGATAGCAGTATCGAAACCGACAGCATAGTCGGTGCCATAGACATCGTTATCAATGGTAGCCGGGATACCCGCAAGCTTCAGTTGGCTCTCCTGTGCCATAGCCGCCGCTGCACGGAAGGTACCGTCCCCGCCGATAACGACCAGGCCTTCAATCCCTTCTCGCTCCAGGATTTGAATCCCCTTTCGTCTCCCCTCTGCGGTTTTCATTTCGTCGCAGCGTGAACTCTCCAGGATAGTCCCGCCCCGTTGAATAATGTTGGCTACTGCTCGGCGATTCAGCTTGACAAGCTCACCGTTCAGGAGTCCGTCGTAGCCGCGCCGGATACCGACCACATCAACGCCTCTTTGTACCGCGCTGCGAACCACGGCGCGGATGCAAGCGTTCATCCCCGGAGCGTCGCCGCCGCTGGTCAGAACACCGATCTTCTGCATCTCAGTTTCCCCCTACTGAAGAATAGGTATGTCCACATCGATGTCTATCAGCACGCATTCTGCGCAGATTCAAATCAGTCACCTTGTCCTATCTTTGTGCCACGAATGGAAATGGGTGCTGGAGATGATGTGGGTGCATCCAGGCCCACGCCGGAGGTGGGGCTTCTATCTAGAACTGCAAGCGGCGGACTTGTTGCCTCCTGTCCCATCTGGCTTGCTTCAGCCGCGGCTAGATACATCTGCCCGGCATATTCTTTTGCCATCCGCCGGGCACTGAACATAGGCGCGTTGGAGCGGATGGTGTCTTTGACCACTCTGATCCAGCCGTGCGGCACACCATAAATGTCCCGCTCATAGTAGAGGGGAATGACCTTCTCCTCCAGTAGAGTGTACAGCTCGTCCGCATCTGCCTTATCTCGGTCTGGTGAATCAAGCGGTTCGGCGTCGTTTTGAATTGCCCATCCGTTAGCACCGTTGTAGCCTTAGTACCACCAACCGTCAAGTACGCTGAGCTGTGGCACGCCATTCAGAGCTGCCTTCTGTCCACTAGTGCCGCTGGCTTCCTGAAGTGGTCGAGGGGTATTGAGCCAAACGTCCACGCCGCGGACGAGATAACGTCCCATGCGCATATCATAATCCTCAACGAAGGCTATTCGCCCGCCGGTCTGGGGATCCTTTGCCACATTGTATATTTCCTGGATGAGCTGTTTGCCACGCTCGTCGTCAGGGTGTGCTTTGCCGGAGAAAATTATCTGGACTGGTTGTAGGTCGTTCTGAAGCATGCGCCTCAACCGGTTGACATCGTGGAGAATGAGTGCACCTCGTTTGTAATCAGTGAAACGCCGGCAGAAGCCGAGGGTAAGCACCCCTGTGTTGAGCAAGGCTCCCATTGCTAAGGCTTGCACCGGCGCCACGCGGTCTTCACACCAGCGTCTTCGCGCGCGGTCTTTCACCACGCTGAGCAGTCTGTCCTTCAACCATCGCCGCACCGCCCATATTTCCTCGTCTGGAATGTCCAGCACACGCTCCCATAATGCGGGGTCGTCATGCCTTTTTAACCAGTCGTCAGCGAGATACTTCTTGTATAGTCCACCCATCTGTGGTGCCACCCAGGTGGGAACGTGAATTCCATTGGTAACTGAGCCAATGGGCACATCTTTCTCTTCGATATCAGGCCACAGAGAATGCCACATTCGACGGCATACCCCGCCATGGAGCTGGCTGACACCATTGCGTTGGCCAGCCATCCTCAGGCCCAACACGGTCATATTGAAGACTGAACTATCCGATTCTTGCATGCCTAACTGCAGGAAGGCCTTTCGGTCCACTCCCAGGGAGCCCCAGTAGCGATGGAAGTACTTCTCTATGAGATCAAGAGAAAACACATCGTTGCCAGCTGGGATGGGGGTATGGGTGGTGAAAACGGTTGTGGCTCGCACTCTATCGGCGGCTTCGCCAAAACTCATACCTTTCTCCACTAAGCCTCGAGTTCGTTCTAACATCATGAAGGCTGTATGCCCCTCATTAGCGTGCCACACGTCTGGCTCAATATTGAGTGCTCGGAGAACCCACACGCCGCCGATGCCCAGGACAATCTCCTGTTGTAGGCGCACTTCCCGGTCGCCTCCATAAAGACGAGCCGAAAGCTGGCGGTCCGAGGGTGAATTCTCTTCAATGTCTGTGTCCAGCAAATAAAGCTTCACCCGCCCGACGTTTACCTGCCACATGGCAATGTGAACAGTCCTCGCATTCAGCGGAACCTCGACTTTCATCGGCCGTCCCTGAGCAGTGAGCACCGGACTGATCGGTGCCTCATGGAAGTTCAATTGCTCGTAGACCTCTTCCTGCCAGCCATCAGCCGAGATACGCTGATGGAAATACCCTTGGGGGTACATGAACCCTATGCCTACCATAGGCAGGCCAAGGTCGCTTGCCTCTTTGCAGTAGTCACCTGCTAGGACACCTAATCCGCCGGCATACAGTGGGATTGAGGTGTGGACAGCAAATTCGAGTGAGAAGTAGGCAATAACATGCTGTGCCAGCTGGGGATATTCCGTACAAGGCCAGGTGCCAGCTGTGTCACCCCTGAAATCGGTCATAACGGAGTCATACCTATCGAGGAAGGTAGCGTTCTGGGCGGCTGCTACCAGTCGATGGTGTGGAATCTGTTGCAGAAGCCTAACGGGGTTGTGACCTACAGCCTTCCATAGAGGGCGATCAATAACCTTGAACAGTTCGCGTGCCTCGATGTGCCAGCTCCACCATAGATTGTAGGCTAGCTCACTCAACCCTTCGATACGCCTTGGGAGCTTCGATGCTGACAGACTGTTCACGTTATCTTCCGCGGGCTTCTGGCATTGCCTATGGCCACAGGTGTCACAAGCCCTCTTATGCTCTACTACCTCACGTTCTCTCCAGGCTTGCTCTCGTTGGCATCCGCTGAGTGTGCTACGATTACAGGTTGCCCCTCACATCGTGGAAAGCCAACTTGCAGCAAAGCTCACAACTGAATGCGTCAAATCGAGGCCGGTTTCAGTATCTTATGTCTTATTGCTAAAGTAAATAGCCCATAGGTAGCTGTGAGTATGAGAAAATAGTCCCATGTTACCTTTGAAGGCTGAGGTCACGAGTGACGCTGATGGCCAAGACTGGAGGGTGCGGCTACGGCATAGAGAGAGTTTCCTCATCCCAGCACTTTCGTGCCTTGTGAGGCTACTCTTGGAGTGAATTCCTGTTGTACAAGCTCGTTGCGTATTTA
>JAUVVE010000108.1 GCA_030604795.1 Dehalococcoidia bacterium
AATACCAAGAAGGCACTCACAGACAATGGTGTGAAAGCTCACAGCGTTTCAGAGATTACCGGTTTCCCAGAGATCCTCGATGGCCGCGTGAAGACGCTCCACCCTGCCGTGCACGGCGGCATCCTGGCCAAGCGGAACCTATCCCAACACCTGGATGAGCTGGCTGAGCACAAGATTCTGCCCATCGATATGGTGGTGGTGAACCTCTATCCGTTTGTCCAAACAGTAGCTAGGGGAGATGTTGCGCTTGACGAAGCACTGGAGAACATTGACATCGGCGGACCGACCATGATTAGAGCCGCAGCCAAGAATTTCCCCTCTGTCTTGGTAGTGGTCGACCCCAACGACTATGACCTCGTTGTCCAGAAACTGCGTCAGGGCGCTGTAGACCTGAAAGAGCGGCAAAGGCTAGCCCAGAAAGCTTTTCAGCACGTTGCCATGTATGACACGGCCATCGCCCAGTATCTCAGAGATGACGGCGGTTTTCCTGAAGATATGACCATAGCCATGAGAAAGCTGTATGACCTTCGCTACGGAGAGAACCCTCACCAACGAGCTGCCCTCTATGCCGAGCAGGCCGTGGGGCAGAAGGCGCTAGGCATGACCTCAGTTACGCAACTGAACGGGCCTGAGCTCTCCTTCAACAACTTCCTTGACCTTGAAGCTGCCTGGAGCACCGCAACGGATTTCGCTGCTCCTACCATTGCTATCATCAAACACACCAACCCATGCGGCCTCTGCAGCAATCAGGACATGATTGAAGCCTACAGGAGAGCTCTTGCCGGTGACCCGGTATCTGCATTCGGTGGTATTGTGGCCAGCAACAGGCCTATTGACCTAGCTCTGGCTACTGAAATAGATAAAACTCATTACGATGCCATCATCGCTCCAAGCTACAGCAAGGAAGCTCTTGAGTTGTTCAAGCGCAAAAAGAACCTGCGCCTTCTCTCATTGCCCGTCCAGCCGCAATCGAGCGAAAGAAGAGGCATTGACGTGCGCCCCATTAGCGGCGGTTTCCTGATCCAGGACGAAGATTACTACACCGAGGAGGAGTTTGAGCCGCGAACCGTATCCAAGCGCCAGCCAACAGAAGCGGAGATGAGGGATCTTCTTTTTGCCTGGAGAGTGATGAAACATATAAAGTCCAACGCCATCGCCGTGGCCAAAGACAACACCATGCTGGGTATGGGGTCTGGGCAACCCAATAGAGTGGTCAGCGTCGAGCTTTCTTTGCAGAAAGCCGGTGAGGCAGCAAAGGGCAGCGTCCTTGCCTCAGATGCTATGATACCCTTCCCCGATACTGTTGAAGTCGCAGCTCGCGGCGGAGTCACTGCCATAATTGAAACAGGTGGTTCAGTCAGGGATGAAGAGGTGATTGCCGCCGCCGACAAGCATGATATAGCCATGGTCTTCACCGGCGTGCGCCATTTCAGGCACTAGGCAGTCTCGGCGGAGAAAAGTAAATGCTGATAATCGACAAGGACACTGTCAATGCCACCAAGCAGAAACTGGATAACCTTGGCCAAACGCAAGAGGTCATTGACGATGTCACAAGAATGCTGGAGATAAAGCAGACCCTCCTATGGCGGTCTGATGCAATTGCTCCTTGCTGCGGCTCTCTGTGCTCCCTTACCTCGCAGCTGACTCATGAGGTCGACATCCTGGAGAATACCCTAAGCGCCCTGGAAAACGGTGATAGACCTCAGGCTGCCGAGCTGCTGGAACAGTTCGCACATATTGTAGAGCAAAGCGGTGAACGTGAACCCAGCCAACCCAACTATTGCTGACCTCGATATCCTGCTGGAGGCTTTGTCTGAAGACTCGAAGAGGCTTTTCCAGCGCCTTTTCTCGGTCAGCATCAGCAAGGGCAGCCTCAAGCCACCTCCGACTATGCTCCCCTGGATCGAGCAGCAATTTGGTTCAGTGGATAGGGTGACCCAGCAGAAGGTCATCAGAATCACCAACTTGGTCACTTTCGAAGGAGCCATATTCAACTCCCTCCGAGCCAGGCGCCCGAGGCAGTTTGAAGATAGGCTCAAGGTTGAGGCCAAAGTACTCGACAGAGCCAAGGACGACCCCTTATCCAAACCGCTCGAAGATACTCCAGAGGATCCCTTTGGCCGAGTCCGGGGTAAATACTCCATCACTGCCAGCAACATCGCCAAGTACGACGGCCTTCATGGTCTGATAATCTTCAATGATTATAATCCACTCGAGTTCTGCAAAGAGGAAATCATCGACTACCTGGATACCGGCTGGAAGTGGGCACAAAAAGCCCACCAGTTTGACCCTTCGGCCAAGTATTACTTCTTTCTGTGGAACTCGCTGAAAAAGGCCGGGGCAAGCTTGGCTCATGGACACGCTCAGGTAGTGCTTGGCCGCGACAGCCACTACGCCAAAATCGAAGCCCTCCGTCACGCTGCCCTCCGCTACAAGGCCGACAACGGTTCCGACTATTTCGAAGACCTGTACCAAACCCACCTTGACTTGGGCCTGGCCATGGAGAAAGACGGAACCAAGGTGCTGGCTTATCTGACCCCAATTAAAGAAAAGGAAATCATGCTCCTTTCGTCAAGCCTGAGCCATTCCTTCAAGGAGACAGTCTATGAGGTCCTGGCCTGTTTTCGGGACAAAATGCATGTCACCGCCTTCAACGTGGGGCTGGCCACCCCACCGCTCAACTCGACACCCGAAGGCTGGGAGGGCTTCCCCGTCGTCGCCCGAATGGTCGACCGCGGCTACCCGTGGGATGGTTCCTCGGATTTCGGCAGTATGGAGCTTTATGCCGCCAGCATCATATCCAGCGACCCCTTCCAAGTGGCGAGAGAGCTTAAAGAAGCTTTAGGCAAGAAGTGAGGTGCAACTATGACCAAGGCAGTGTTGGTATCCGATATGCTCCGAGGTTTCCTTGAAGAGGGTTATGCCCTCTATTGTGGTGCTGAGGCTCGCCGCATTGTCCCCAACATCCAGAAGCTCCTGGAAAGAGAATTGGCCCAGGGTTCAAAGCTCTTTTACCTGTGTGACCGCCATACCCCTGATGACCCCGAGTTCGCTATGTTCCCACCCCACTGCATCGAAGGCACGGTAGAATCTGAAATCATACCTGAGCTTTCCTCATATCCTGGTCAAGTAATACCCAAGAAAACCTTCAGCCTCTACGTTGGTACTACTTTGGAAAAGGAGCTGGAAGACCTCAAGCCGGAAACAGTTGTCATCTGCGGTGTCTGCACTCACATCTGTGTCATGTATGGCGTGGCTGATACCAGAAACCTCGGCTATCCAGTTGAAGTGCCTGTGGACTGCGTGGATTCCTTCGACGAACAAGCTCACCGCTGGGCCTTAAACCACATAGAAACGGTGCTGGGAGCGAAGCTGACCAGGGTCACAGCACCCGCCGAGTTGCCGAGCCCACGATTCGATATCTCCGATTCTGTATTGGCCGGAGACACGTCCGACATCTACTTCGTCCGGGCCGTTGAAATCCTCAAGAAAGAAAACGTCAACCCTGTAGCCACAATGGAGGTCTTTGCCAGCCAGGCTGGCATACTCTGCGGCATGGAAGAGGTCAAAGCCCTGCTGGAGAAAGCCTTGCCGGAAGATAAGCGCGAGGTCTGGGCACTATCCGAAGGAGAGGCTTTCCAGCGGAAGGAAGTGGTGTTGCGCATAACTGCACCCTACCAGAGTTATGGTGTCTACGAGACAGCCTATCTGGGCATGCTGACTCATTGCAGCGGCTGGGCAACTGCGGCTAAGGAATGCGTGGACGCCGCACGGGGAATCCCGGTTGTTAGCTTTGGCGCCCGCCACGTACATCCATCAGTGGCTGGCACAATGGACTACGCAGCCATCGTTGGCGGCTGCGTCGGCTGCTCAAGCGTTTCCGGCGCCAAACTGGCCGGTATCCAACCCTCAGGCACCATACCCCACGCCCTTATCATAATCATGGGCGATACCGCCAAAGCCACGCTGGCTTTCGATAAGCACACGCCTCCTGAAGTAACCCGCGTTGCCCTGGTAGATACGTTCAAAGACGAGCCAGAAGAAAGCATAATCGTGGCTCAGGCGCTCGGTGGCAAGTTGCAGGGCGTTCGCCTCGACACTCCTAGCGAGCGAGGAGGCGT
>JAUVVE010000113.1 GCA_030604795.1 Dehalococcoidia bacterium
ATTAGAGCAGGCAGCTGGACACCCTTTTCTAGGGTAGCACAGCGGTCTCTCGGGGTGTCAAGGGGTTTTTTGACATAACGGGGAAAATTGTTAAAATTGTTTGTTGTGGCGATACGACTGGTCTTTATGGGCACACCGGAGTTTGCTGTTCCCAGTTTGGAGGCTTTGATTCAGAGCCCTTATGAACTGGTGGCCGTATGCACTCAGCCTGACAGAAAGGCCGGACGGGGACAGCAGGTAGTCGTGTCACCGGTAAAGCAACTGGCGTCGTCTAGAGGAATCGAGGTGCTTCAACCAGACAGTCTGAAGGCTACCAGCGCCGTAGAACGACTGGCCAGTTTGGCTCCTGAGTTGATTGTGGTGGCAGCTTTTGGACAGATTTTGCCACGAGAAGTCTTAGCTTTGCCCAAGCTTGGTTGCGTGAATATCCATCCCTCTCTTCTGCCTCGATATCGAGGCGCGTCGCCAATACCTGCCGCCATTTTGCAGGGCGATGAAGTCACAGGGGTCACTATCATGTTGATGGACAGTGGCCTGGACAGTGGGCCAGTTCTGAGTCAGAAAGAGTTGTCCGTATCCACCGATGATACGACTGGTTCACTTACCGCCAGGCTGGCTGAGGCGGGAGCCCAATTGGTGGTGGAGACTTTGGGCCTATGGCTTGAGGAGAGAATCGAGCCGCAACCTCAGGAGGAGGGTCAGGCCAGTTATACCAAAGCTATAGACAAGGAGGATGGGATGATAGACTGGCAGCTTGCTGCCCCGCAGTTGTGGCGGCGAGTCAGGGCCTTCGACCCGTGGCCGGGATGCTACACATGGTGGCATGGGAAGCGGTTGAAACTTGGCAAGGTCGTGCCACTAGAAGCAGGAGAATCTGGCGAAGCTGGTAAGGTGGTATCCTTGGCGCGGACACCGGCGGCAGTCGTCGGAGTCGAAACGGGAGATGGAGTGTTAGGGCTACTTCGGGTGCAATTGGAGGGGAAGCGAGAGATGTCGGCGGAGGAATTCGTGAGAGGGCAGCGTGATTTCATCGGTAGCCTCTTGCTTTGATTTTGCTTTCCGTTTGGGCTAGAATTTGCTGTTGTAGCTGAAATACTGCGCTGAGGAGCGATGTAACAGATGTTTTTCTTTGACCCACTTTGGTTTCTTATCATGCTACCTCCCTTTATCTTCATGATTTACGCCCAGGCGAAGGTGAGTTCAGCGTTCAAGAAATATTCCAAGATAGCCAACTCACAACGCATCACCGGCGCTGAGGCAGCGCGCTCGTTGCTCAGGGCCAACGGCTTGAGCAATGTCAAGGTCGAAGGGGTTAAGAGCAGATTGGGTGACCACTACGACCCTAGGAAGAAGGCGCTGCGGTTGTCCCCAGCCGTAGCCAACACTCCGTCTGTGGCCGCCTTAGGAATTGTGGCTCATGAGGTGGGGCATGCCGTTCAGGACCGGGTTGGGTATGCCTTTCTCAGGTTTCGCAGCTCTCTGGTACCGGCGGCTAGCCTAGGTAGTAATCTCGGCTTCATCTTCGTGATTCTGGGCTTTGTCATCTACCTATTCAGCAGGGACAGCGAGTTTGGGCCCATGGTGGTGCTGGCGGGCATTTTCCTGTTCTCTCTGGCTGTGCTTTTCAGTCTGATCACGTTGCCGGTGGAGTTTAATGCCAGCAATCGGGCACGACAGATGCTGCGCAGCACGGGGATGGTCTCCGTTCAGGAGTACAATGGTGCCAGCGCTGTTTTGTCTGCTGCTGCGATGACCTACGTAGCCGCCATGCTCCAGGCAGTGGCTCAGCTGTTCTACTTCGTTCTTATGTTCATGGGCATGCGGCGGTAAGGATTGTCTCTGTTTATCTTCACAAGCCAGCCCCCTGAGAAGATAAGAAAGGAAGCCTTTCAGGGGGTTTTACTATTTGTCGCAATTGCCAATTGAGACCTGCCCCGCTTATGATTTGGCTAAACAGGCAGCGTTCCGTGTGGAGGTTCTGTCTTGCTTAAGGAAGAGAGCTTGAGCGGCTTTGCCCGATTGAAGGAGATTGTTGCGAGGCTCCGTGGCCCAGACGGCTGTCCCTGGGACAGGAAACAAACGCATGCCTCACTAAAACCATACCTGATCGAGGAGTGCTACGAGTTTCTGCAAGCTTTGGAGGAGGGGAGTCCGCAGAAGCTATGTGAGGAGATGGGTGACCTTCTACTTCAGATTATGCTTCATGCTCAGATCGCCGCTGAGGCCGGGCAATTCGAGATCGAGGATGTAGTCCGGGGTATCAGCGACAAACTGATTCATCGCCATCCCCATGTCTTTGGTGGTCATGAAGTGAAGGGTGCTGCAGAGGTGGAGGTAAACTGGGAGGCTTTGAAGCAGGAGGAGCGACAGGAAGGCGACTCGCTCTTGTCCAGCGTACCTAAGCAGATGCCCGCTCTAGCCTACAGCCAGTCGATTCAGCGGCGGGTGACTAGGGTCGGTTTCGACTGGGAGAGGGTGGAAGAAATCATAGATAAGGTGGCTGAAGAAGTACTTGAGATTAAGCAAGCCCATGGCGAGCAGGAAATGGCCAAAGAGTTCGGCGATTTGCTTTTTACTATAGCTAACGTTGCCCGCAGGCTAAACATAGACTTGGAGACGGCGCTCCGCTCGGCAAACCAGCGTTTCTGTCAGCGCTTTTCCCATATGGAAGAAGTCTGTCGCAAGCGAGGCATTGGCTTCGCTAGACTGTCTTTCCAGGAGCAAAACGCTTTGTGGGAAGAGGCCAAAAGGCAAGTAGAGGGCTGAGACTCTACGTTAAGTCTTCCTCATCTGATGACCTGGTGCCGAACTGTTTCCTATGCCGGACGAAGGAATCGTCACACTAACTCGGATCATCGAGTTCATTACTCTGCGAATGGATGTGTCGAATCATCTGAGGCGAGGAGTGTCGATGGCCGGCACCTCGGCACTTGCTGCGCTTCAAGTGACGGCGTGGGAAATCCCGGCTCACGTAGTCGGACTCGCAATCTTGACGATAGCCTATGACCTCCGTTAGAATCCAGGTTGCTTTTCCCTATCCCCTCGACCTACGGGGAAATCTGTGTAAGAGGAGGTGAAATCTTCCAGTACGGTTATGACTTGGCCTGGCGTTATGGACTGTAAGAGATTTCGAAGGGAGGCATATTATGGCTGTTGACTATGAGAAGGAAGGTAGAATTGCCGTCTTCACCATCAACCGCCCCGAAGCGTTGAATGCACTGAATAGCCAAGTGCGTCAGGAGTTGAATCAGGCGCTGATAGACTTCCGGGATGACCCTGACCTGTGGGTTGGTATCATTACCGGGGCTGGTGAGAAAGCATTCTCGGCAGGTGCTGATATCAAGGAGTTCCGTCCTGGCCCAATGGAAACAAGGGGGGCGGTTGCGTGGGTTCGGCCTGATCAGATATGGAAGCCGTTCATTGCCGCTCTCAATGGCTTCGCTCTGGGCGGTGGCCTGGAACTGGCTATGGAATGTGATTTGAGGATAGCCGCCGAGCATGCGCGTCTGGGCCAACCAGAGGTGAACATTGGCTTCATGCCTGGGGCAGGGGGCACCCAGAGACTGCCTCGGTTTGTGAGCAGAGCTATGGCAGCCGAGATACTGCTGACGGGGCAGCAGATAGACGCTCAAGAGGCATACCGCATCGGTCTGGTGAACAGAGTCGTACCGCTAGACCAGCTCATGCCTACGGCGAGGAAGCTGGCGGAGACTATCTGCCAGCGAGGCCCTATGGGGGTCAGAGCCGTCAAAGAAGTGATGATTAGGGGCTACGACTTGCCTCTGGAACAAGGCCTGCAACTTGAACGAGATTTCGCCAACCGTGTCAGGACGACTGAGGATTTTATGGAAGGAGCTAGAGCCTTTGCTGAGAAGAGGCCACCCCAGTATAAGGGAAG
>JAUVVE010000019.1 GCA_030604795.1 Dehalococcoidia bacterium
CGCCCGCCACACACAGAGCAAGGCTCTTCACCCCAAACCTGCAAGACCCGCTTTGTACCGTGATAGGCCTCCTCCAGAGTCACCTCAATGGGATGCTCTACCCCTTTGGTGACGGCTGAGCGTCGAGTCGTCCGAGCGCCGGTTCCGAAACCACCAAACACACTATCGAAGACATTTCCCAAATCACCTAAGTCACCAAAGTCAGACGTAGTATGCGTGCCGCCTCTGCGGAAATCCCACTGAGCCCCACGGCTCGCCTTGGCAAACTCATCCGCGCGCTCCCAATCTTCTCCAAACCGGTCGTACTTCTGCCGCTTCTCCGCGTCGGAAAGGACCTCATGAGCCTCGTTCATCTCCTTGAACCTGGCTTCAGCCGACGTGTCACCCGGATTGACATCAGGGTGATACTTGCGGGCAAGGCGACGATAAGCCTGCTTTATCTCCTTCGTGGTGGCGCTACGGCTCACTCCCAGGATCTTGTAGTAGTCTTTGCTCGGCATACTGCCCCCCTCGACGCCATTATTATAGGAAATATCTCAATCTATGTCAAGCCTTCATCTTAGCTAACTTAACAATGAGTCTCATGAAGCTTCGGCAATCTTGCTAAGATATCTTATAATTGCTTGTGAGTGAAGCTCAAGGCGATAGTAAAGGAGGTGAAACTATGAACTTGACACGCTGGGAACCCTTTCACGAGCTCGTCAGCCTGAGACAAGGCATGGATACACTACTTGAAGACGCCTTGGCAAGGCCTTCCCGCCTCGCCTCAGTCTTCGCCAATGGTCTGGCTCCAGCGGTTGACGTGTATGAGACCATCAACGAGGTCGTAGTAAAGGCCCCGCTGCCAGGAGTCAAACCAGAGCAGTTAGACATCAACATCACGGACAATACTGTAACTATCAAGGGTGAGACCAAGACAGAACAGAAGAACGAGCAAGACAATTACCTGCGCAGGGAAGTCCACTATGGTGCCTTCGGCCGCAGTTTGACCTTGCGCGCCGGCCTCGAGACCGACAAAGCCGAGGCAATCCTGGAGAGTGGTATACTCACCTTGACCATACCCAAAGCCGAAGAGGCCAAGCCAAAGGTTGTCGAGATCAAGGCCAAGCAGGTTGCTGAAGGCGAAAAGGCAGAGGACAAGAGCTAATAGCCTAGCATTGAGCTCCACTCACCGATTGCCAAATCTCCAGGAACTGCTTCACAATCCCAGCTGTGGCACCCCATATCACCCTCCCCCCATACTCATAAGAAAAGGCGGTGACAATCTCGCCCAAAACGACCCTCGATTCCTGTCTAACCTTAGCCTTGGAGAGCAAGGCTGAAATGGGTACATCAAAGATCTCGTCAATCTCCTCGTGGCTGACTTTGAATTCATACGGATAGGGGATTAGAGCTACGAACGGTGAGATAGCAAAGCCCGAACTCACCGTAGGAGTATCATCCAGTTCACCCAGAATCTCGACATCCCCAGCTTCCAAGCCAATCTCCTCCCAACTCTCCCTGAGAGCTGTGTCCAGAAGACTGCAGTCACCTTCACTGAAGGCACCGCCAGGAAAGGAAACCTGCCCCTTATGATGGGCTACTTGATTGCTCCTGCGGGTGAACAGGATGTGATACTCTCCTCCCTTGCAGAGAAGCGGTACCAGAACTGCCGCCTGACTCAGCCCTCTATCGCTTATCTTCTCCTTTCGGCGTGAAGCAAGCGCTTGCCTGATCTTTTCCTTCATCTGCCAGGCAATCATACACCACCTTCATCCGCCAGACAAACTGCCCCGCTTTGGTGGCCCAGCCTAGCTGGAATTTGCCACAAGACTGGAGCGTCAGGTATACTGAAATGTTGAGGTTGTTAGCTTATGCCGGCCAATCGCGACTATTACGAGATACTGGGAGTGCCAACAAACGCCAGTGACGAACAAATCAAGAAAGCCTTCCGCAGGCTAGCTTTCCAGTATCATCCTGACCGCAATGAGGATGCCGGGGCTGAGGACAGATTCAAGGAGATCAACGAAGCCTACGAAGTACTCTCTGACGCCGAGAAGCGAGCCTCCTATGACCGCTATGGCCGCGTAGCTACCTCAGGTTCATATGGCTTCGAGGACTTCGGCTTCGGTGGCCTGGGTGATATCTTCGATGCTTTCTTCGGTGGGACGACTACCAGAGCTCGACGTCGCGCTCCCCAAAAAGGGCCTGACCTGCAGGCCAGGCTCGATCTCTCTTTCGAGGAAGCCGTCTTTGGCACAGACAAGCAATTCGAGATATCCCGTGTGGAGAACTGCTCTGTGTGTCTCGGCGTCGGCAGTGCGCCAGGAACAAACCCACAAAGATGCCCCAACTGCGATGGCAACGGCGAGGTACGCCGAATCCAACAAAGCCTTTTTGGGCGTTTTGTTCACACTGCCACCTGCCCACGCTGCCACGGCGAGGGCACAATCATTAGCCAGCCCTGCCCACAATGCAAAGGTAGCGGCAGGCAAAGAGTAAAGCGCAAGCTCAGGATCGGTGTGCCCCCAGGCGTAGACGAAAGGTACACACTGCGTCTCAACGGCGAGGGCGAAGCCGGGGTATACGGCGGCTCACACGGCGATGTTTACGTCAGTTTCTCCGTAAGGCCACACGAGTTCTTTGTGCGGAAAGGCACTGATATCCTGTATGAGTTGCCCATCAATTTTGCTCAAGCCGCCCTCGGAGATAACATAGAAGTGCCAACCATCCACGGCAAAACGGTATTGAAGATACCGCCGGGCACCCAGAACGAAAAGGTGTTCCGACTTAAAGGCAAAGGCGTGCCTCGCCCTGATGACAGGAACAAGGGTGACCAACTGGTCATTATTCGCGTGATAACGCCACAATCCCTGACTGACGACCAAAGCCGACTCTTTGAAGAGTTGGCAGGCACCTTGCCCGCAGCCGAAATGTCAGGAGGGGAACACCAAGGGATAATAGACAAAATAAGGAGCGCGTTCGGCGACAACTAGGGTGCCCACTCCGGCCTTAGCCCGCTCCTAAGCCGAACTGATAACTCGACCGGCGGCACCGACTCGAATAATACCCTGTAAATAAGGTCGATAACTGGCATTTCCACCCCCAATTCTACGGCCAAACGGTGCACACCCATAGCGGTGTCGATCCCCTCTGCAATACCAGACATCGACGCAGTAATCTCCCCCAAAGAACGTCCTTTACCCAACTCACAACCTACATAGTGGTTACGGCTGAGCGGGCTGTTACCAGTGGCTATCAGATCGCCCAAACCAGCCAAGCCATAAAAGGTGCTTGCCTTAGCTCCCAGCGCCGCTGCCAACGAGACAACTTCGCCCCAGCCTATGGTGATAAACGCGGCTTTAGCATTATTGCCAAGGCGCAACCCATCCAACACACCAGCCCCCAGAGCAACAACGTTCTTCAACGCCCCGCATAGCTCAACGCCGACAATATCATCGCTGGTGAAAACTGAGAAATTGGGTGAATCGAGCAACCTTTGAGTCTTCTCAGCCACGCGGATATCCTCACCTGCCACCACCGATGTAGCCGGCAAACCTTGGTTAATCTCAGTGGACAGATTAGGGCCAGAAAGGACACACACCCTTCGTGCCAACCCAGGGACAACCTCCTCGGTTATCACTTCAGACATCCTCTTGCCAGTCTGCGCCTCCAACCCCTTGGCCACAGTCACCAGTATCATAGAGGCAGTCAAGTGGTCGCCAATCTTCCTCACATTCTGCCGCATACTCTGAGCCGGCACTGCCAAGATCACAAACTCGGCCGAATCCAATGCTTCATCAATGTTGTGGGTAAAGGAAAGACAGTTGGGCAACTCAGCCTTCGACAAGCGCTCGTGCTGCTCCCGTCTTAGCTCCGCAGCCCTGGCCTCAGTTCTGGTCCAAATGCCGGCTGCTATTCCCTTGTTCACCAACAACCTGCCCAGGGTTCTGCCCCAGGTGGTAGCACCAATAACAGCAACTTCAGCCATAGTGAGAATGGTGCAACGCCAGTTACGAACCTACTTTCTCGTGCCGTTCCCCAAGGCGAAGCTCGGTGCCGCTGCGCAGCCGACTAATATTGCTACGGTGCTGGTAGATAACCAAGCCGGCCGTCACCAAACCATAGACCAAGTAGACATTGTAGACAACATCAAACTCAGAAACGACAGCGAGGACTACGAACAGGCACAGGATGCCCAAGGCCCCAAGCATAGAACCTAGCGACATATACTTGGTCGCCAAAATCGTGAACAGGATAATCACGCCACCGCATAGAGCCGCCCCTGGATACATAGCGAGCCAGCCACCATAATAAGCAGCCACACCTTTGCCGCCACGGAATCTGATGTACACTGACCAGTCGTGCCCAACTATCACCATCAGAGCGGCTATGACCTGCCCGACCTGCCAGTTGAAAGGAAAACCGCCCACCAGCAGCACGTCACCACCTATAATCAGCTTGGCCAGCGTCACCGCCACAACAGCTTTGCTTATGTCAAGAAGCATGACAATGACCCCAGCCTTCGTGCCCACAACACGCAGCACATTGGTACCGCCAATGTTACCGCTGCCATACTTGGAAATATCAACCCCGGCCATCCGTCTGCTGACTATCAGAGCGAAAGGAATAGCCCCAATAAGATAGGCAACAACTGCAGTCGCAATAAATTTTCCAACAATCACGCTCCCTTGCCTCCTGCTCTTTGGCGCCTTTTCGACGATGCTTTCTTAAAAAGAAGCTTCAGTGAAGTGCCAGAAAACCCAAAAGTCTGCCGGAGTCTGTTCTCCAAATAGCGCTGGTAAGAGAAGTGCACCAGCGTCGGGTCATTCACCAAGAAAGCAAAACTGGGGGGATTAATGCCGGCCTGATAAGCTCTAAGGACTTGCAGGCGCTTGTGGCCCTTTCGCGGTGGTGCGTGAGCCATCACCGCATCTCTAATGAGCCCATCAATTACGGATGCGGGTAGTTGTTTCTGCCGTTCCTGCCATACTCCAAGAGCCTTGGGTATTACGTCATCTACACCCCACCCCAATTTGGCCGAAACATAGAGAGCGGGCGCATGAGATATGAACTTCAGCCGTTGCTCAATCTGTTCAGCATACCCCTCCTTTGGTTGTCCGGAAACAAGGTCCCACTTATTGACCACCAACACCATACCTTTGCAGGCCTGCTTAATGTAGCCAGCAATGTGGACGTCTTGAGCAGTAATAAACTCAGTCGCATCGGCAACCAACAAGGCGACGTCGCAACGATTGATGGCGCGCAAAGCCCGAATCAGGCTGTAATACTCCACTCCAGCGCCAACACGCCCACGTCGCCTCACACCAGCGGTATCAATCAGCAACAGCTCTTGACCACCATGTTGAAAGACAGTATCCACAGCATCCCGAGTTGTCCCAGGAACTTGGTCGACGATGGCTCTTTCCCCACCCACAATGGAGTTGAGCAACATCGATTTGCCGACATTGGGGCGCCCCACGATGGCTAACTTGGGCCCTTCTGAGTCAACAGCGCCAGGTGTAGTCTGCGGAAGAAGGGAGGCCACCCTGCTCAACAGGTTATCCATACCCCGAATGTGATGAGCACTGACAGCCAGCGGAGTACCAAGGCCTAGCTGGTAGAAATCGGCTACCTGGCTCTCCAGCGTGGCGTTATCCGCCTTGTTGGCTACCAGAACTACCGGCTTCTTGCATACGCGCAGTCGCTGGGCTATCTCCTGGTCAGCAGCAATCACTCCGTCACGAACATCCACCAGAAAGACAATCACATCAGCCTCAGCGATGGCCGCTTCCACCTGGTCTTTGACCTTCTGGATGAGAGAAGAGCCTGGCCTTGTTTCCAAACCGCCAGTATCAACCAAGGCCACCTCGCACCCCTCCCAGGAAGTATCCGCAAAGACACGGTCGCGGGTTGTCCCCGGCAGGTCCTCAACAATTGCCAGCGGCGCGCCTATCAATCGATTGAACAAGGTTGACTTGCCGACATTGGCCCTGCCAACTATGGCCACAACAGGCTTCATGATTTGCTCACTCTCGGCGACAATAACCCCACCAACTGACCAGGTCACCTTAAGAATAGCACTTGCTACCGCTGCCGTCCAGCTTGCGGAAACAGCTCAGCCAACAATGCCTTTTGCAGTGGAGGGAAGCAATCTCTTGGCCATTTCAGGGATTGCGTCGTCGCTACGCTCCTCACAATGACACCCAAGTTGTGGATTCATCTAGGATGCCACCCACCGCCTAAGCTTCTTGGTTCTGCTTTCACAGAATGCAGCCAGTATACCACGGCTATCAACATCGTATATAATGAGCCTGAACCTTATGACCGCCAAGACGACAGAAATCCGAGGCCATGGCTGAACAGAAACCGCTACTCTTGCTTTTTGATGGAAATGCCCTAGTACACCGAGCTTTCCACGCCATCCCTCCTCTGACGTTATCCAAGACCGGAGAAATGGTTAACGCCGTTCAGGGCTTTGCCAGCATACTGCTCAAGGTACTGGCCGAACTCAAACCTAGCCACTGGGCAATTGCCTTCGACCTGCCAACACCAACCTTCAGGCATCAGGCGTTTAAGGACTACAAGGCCCAGCGCCCCGAAACCCCCCAAGAACTGGTCAGCCAGATGAAGCGAGTCCATCAATTGGTCGACGCATTTCGTCTTCCCACGTTCGAAATCGATGGCTACGAAGCTGATGACGTCCTGGGGACTCTAAGTTGCCAGGCCAGCCAGCAGGGCATAGACACCATCATCGTTACCGGCGATAACGACATTCTCCAAATGGTCTCACCCAGGACAAAAGTGCTGGCACCAAGGCGAACCTTTAGTGACACTGTAGTCTACGATGAGGCAGGAGTCCAGGACAAATATGGCATAACTCCGGAACAACTCACCGACCTCAAGGCGCTGACCGGTGACCCCTCAGACAACATTCCAGGCATCCCAGGCGTTGGTGCCAAGACGGCAGTCAAGCTGCTCCAGCAATTCGGCAGTCTTGATGGGATCTACGCCCGCATTGACGAGATAACTCCCGACAGACTGCGAACATCCCTTGAAGGCTGCAAAGCCCAGGTCTTCCGAAACAAGGAGCTGGTAACGATAGTAACTGATGTGCACGTAGCCCTGGACCTGGATGCTTGCCGGGTGAGCGCCTATGACCGCGGCCAGGTGGTCGAGCTTTTCCGCGAACTGGGGTTCGCTCAATTACTATCCAGGCTGCCTGAAGATATGGAAAGGATGCCAACGGCAGCTCGCAGCCAGGTCATGCCCAAAGGGGACTACCACATCGTCACCGCTGACCAAGACCTGGACAAGCTTGTCACCCAGCTGGCAGCAGCCGAAGAGTTTGCCATCGACGTGGAAACCTCGAGCAAAGCAGCCATGGCAACGGAACTTGTCGGCATTTCCCTTTCACCGGCCCCGGGTGAAGCCTTTTACATACCTCTTGGCCACCGGGGTCTCAGCCAGATAGTCCAACTACCTCTGTCTCAGGTTATCGCCAAGCTTAAGCCTCTGCTCGAAGATACGAAAGTCGCCAAAATCGCTCAAAACGGCAAGTTTGACATGACAGTGCTGGCCGAATACGGGATAGAGTTCCAAAACTTGGCCTTCGATACCATGCTTGCTGCCTACTTACTGGGCGAGAAAGCGCTGGGCCTCAAAGCGCTGGCTTTCAATAAGCTAGGCATCGAGATGACACCTATTACTGACTTAATCGGTAAAGGAGTTAAACAGACCTCTATGGCAATGGCCGAAATAGAACAGACTGCCGATTATGCCTGCGCCGATGCCGACATTACCCTAAGGCTGAAAGGCATCCTGGAAACCGAACTGCACCAGGAAGAACTATGGCAGCTTTTCAGTGAAATAGAGATGCCGCTCGTTCCGGTACTCGTAGCTATGGAAAGAAACGGGGTCGCCCTGGATACCGAACTGCTGCGAGACATGTCCCACAGTCTAGGAAAGGAGATGCTGAGGCTGGAAGCCGAAGTCTACAACAGCCTCGGCTACAGGTTCAACATAAACTCCTCGCAGCAACTATCCAGGATTCTCTATGAGGAGCTGAACCTCCCCAGGTCACGCAAAACAAAAAGCGGCTATTCCACCGATGCCTCAGCGCTTGAAGAGCTAAGAGGAACTCACCCCATAATTGAGCTCGTCCTGCAATACCGGCAACTCGCCAAGTTGAAATCAACTTACACCGATGCCTTTCCTGCTTCAATCAACCCCAAAACAGGCAGAGTCCACACCAGCTTCAACCAGACAGGCACCACCACGGGTCGGCTTTCCTCCAGCGAGCCGAACCTGCAAAACATCCCGATAAGGGGGGAACTGGGCGCAAGAATAAGGCAAGCCATCATCGCTGAGCCGGGATGGTATCTTCTGTCTGCCGATTATTCGCAAATCGACCTCAGGGCATTGGCGCACATCTCCCGTGACCCGGAACTGACCGCCACCTTCCTCAGAGATGAAGATGTCCATGCCTCCACCGCCTCCCGCGTTTTCAATGTCCCTCCGAACGAGGTGACCCCGGATATGCGTCGCGTGGCCAAGACGGTCAATTTCGGCGTCATTTACGGTATGAGCGAATACGGCCTGGAGCAAGCTACCGATTTCAGCCGAGGGGAAGCGGCACAGTTCATCGCTGCTTATTTCGAGAAATACCCCAAGGTCAGAGATTATATTGAAAACACCAAGAGACAAGCCCACGATGTAGGATATGTGGAGACAGTCATGCACAGGCGACGCTACATCCCTGAAATCAAGTCGCCGAACCGGCAAGTTAGTGAAGCCGCCGAGAGAATGGCCATAAACATGCCGGTGCAGGGCACTTCCGCTGATATCATCAAGATCGCCATGGTTGACCTTCACCGTGAGATGGAGAAACGAGGCGTGAAAAGCAGAATGATTCTACAGGTCCACGACGAGCTTGTCTTCGAAGTGCCTCCTAAGGAAATAGATATAATGAAAGAACTTGTCTCAGAGATAATGCCCAGTGCCCTAAAGCTCAGCGTACCGCTCAAGATAGACATCAAGCTAGGCAAGAACTGGGCCGAGATGGGGTAGATCGCCACGTCCTCACGGGTGGATCCAACGGTTGTCTCTAAAGCCTTTCGAGTAGCTGCTGCGCTGCTTTGGTGAGTCCAGCGTCAGTTGATATCTGTATGCACCTTTCCAAGTCGCTCGCCGCTTTGGATATGTTACCACCCTTCTTATGGTAGGCATAAGCTCTATTGAAATATGCCTTGGCAAACTGCGGGTCTAGCTCTATCGCCGTACTATAGTCAGCTATGGCTTTGTCGAACTCGCCCTTGTTGTGGTAGGCATGTCCCCGGTTGTTATAGGCCGTAGCAAGTTGCGGGTCGAGCTCAATCGCCTTATCACAGTCGGCTATGGCCTTGTCAAGGTCCCATTTCAACATGTAGGCATGCCCCCGGTTAGTGTAAGCCACGGCAAGTTGCGGGTCGAGTTCGATCGCCCTATCATAATCAGCTAGGGCCCTGTCAAGCTGGCCTTTCTCTGAGTGTGCATTGCCCCGATGGTAGTAGGCCTTCGCATACTCCGGCTCAAGCTCAATCACCTTGTCAAAGTCAGCCACTGCCCTGTCAAACTCACTCTTATTATGGTGGGCAAGCCCCCGATTGTTGTACGCCTCGACGCAGTCAGGGTCTGCTTCGACTGCTTCGGTGTATTCTGCGATGGCTTCATCATATCGTCCTTGCTCGAGGTGCTCGTTGCCTCTGCTGAGATGTTCCTGTGCCGGGCTGACACAGCCCATGACTACCAGCACAGTGGCAAGGGCAAGGGAAATCACCAGCATATAAGCCCGCTTTTATGTTTCATTGCCGTCTGCTGCACCAGGTACTCTCCTGAGCTGAAGTCATTTGGCCATTATAACCAACAGCGCTTTGACGCTCAACTAGTTTGAGCTACAATACAAGTATATGGCTAGCTGGAGTCAATTCATGGTGACCTGAGACCAAAGGAGGCCACCCCACAGGTGCCTGAACTCCCCGAAGTCGAAACCATAAAGAGCGAACTTTCGCCCCATATAGTCGGGCGGCAATTCACCGGGGTTACCGTCTACGACGCCAAGCC
>JAUVVE010000090.1 GCA_030604795.1 Dehalococcoidia bacterium
CTCCTGCCTCTAGAAGCTGTTTAACTGAGATAGGCTCTGACAAGTTCTGAACCTCCTAGTGTCGCATGGCGTTAGCCAATCAGAATCGCTCATCAGTATAGCACAAGCCGATTGGTGAGGCAATTGCCCTGAAGTGCCTGCGAGTAGGTGCTGGACGGCTGTGGCGATAGCTGAAGACGTGGGAGACGGACATTGAGCCGATATCAGGGAGACAAAAGACTAAGCCCCTCCGGAAAAGAGGGGCTTAGCAAGTGCTTGTTGTCAGGCCAGCCTAGATTAGGCCGATTTGCTGAGCCACCAGTTCCCTGTGGAAGTCGGTCCCACCGAAGGCAGTATCTGCGGCCTTGGCCTGTAGGTAGTAGAGCGGTATATCGTGGTCCCTACTGGTGCCAATGCCGCCATGTAACCTGATTGCCCACTTGGTCACATACTTATAGGCTTCGTTGGCATATGCCTTTGCCATGGAGACTTCTTTGGTGCACGGGAGCCCCTCCGATTCCATCCACGCTGCCTCGTAGACCAGATAGCGGCTGGTCTCCATTGATGACCAAATGTCAGCCATCATATGCTGGAGCGCCTGGAAGGCTCCAATCGGTCTACCGTATTGGACTCTCTCCTTCGAATATGCTATGGTCATTTCAACAGCGGCCTGCATGCCGCCGATGGACTCGGCGCACTTGGCAATAGCGCCTTTCTCCAACAGCTTCTCCACAACAGGCCATCCTTTGTGCAGTTCGCCCAACGTGTTCTTCTTCGGCACGGTGACGTTCTCGAACCGCAGTTCGCACAACTTGTCCATGGCTATGGTAGGTATCACCTCGCAGTGTATTCCAGGAGCCTTAGTGTCAACTATGAAGAGGCTGATTCCCTCCTCCGGCGAAGCTCCGTCTTTTGTCCTGGCGGCACAGATGCAGTAATCGGCGACATGGGCCATTTCCACAAAGAGCTTTGTCCCGTTGATTGTGAAGTCGTCCCCCTTAGGCGTTGCCTTGGCAGCAATTCCAGAAGCGTCAAATGTCCCCGCAGCTTCAATCAGTGCTGTAGTGAGGATCAGCTCTCCGGCAGCTATCTTTGGCAGGAACTCCTTTTTCTGTTCCTCAGTACCTACGTCTAGGATTGGGAAAGTGCTCATTACGGTGCAGACCAGTGGTCCGGGCAGGATATTCCTGCCTGTCTCCTCCAAAAGAACCGTCAGATCCTGGAAGGTATAACCCATGCCCTCATATTCCTCAGGAATGACCAATCCCATCCACCCCAGCTCGGCCATCTTCTTCCACAGCTCGGGGGAATACCCTTTCTCACTGTCTTGAAGTTCCCTTACCAATGTCTTGGGACATTCCGTGGCAAGGAAGTCTCGTGCCATCTTCCTCAGTATCTCTTGCGCTTCACTAAATATGAGATCCATGATTCCTCCTGTTTAAATTCAGGTTTCTTACTTCATCCTGGGCAAGCCCAAACCATACCAGGCGATGATATTCTTTTGTATCTCATTCGTCCCCATAGATATGGTGAATACGAAGCATTCGTGGTACAAACTCTCCCACTGGCCGTTCATAGGTGCCCAGCGGGAGAACTTGACCTGCCCGTAGGGGCCCAGGATATCAGTTGCCAAGAAAGCGAGGCGCTCTCCTAGGTCGCTGGCGAATACTTTCAATGCCGAAGCATCCATCAACGACATCTCATTTCTGTTCTGCAAATCAGCTACACGGTAGGCGAGACTTCGGGCTGCCTCGATGTCGCAGGCCGTTTGTGCCAGCCGATTGCGGATGACGGAGTCCTTCGCCAGAGGTTGGCCGTTTCGCTTGGTCTCGTTGCAGTATGCCACCAGTGTTTCCAATCCGCGCACCATGCCCATGATCTGGTCTATATTGGACCTCTCGAAGCCGGCGAGAGTGTTGACAACTGCCCAGCCTTCGTTCTCCTGCCCCACGATGTTCTTGGCCGGGACACGCACGTCGTCAAAGTAAACCTCGTTATAGATTGTCTCTCCGTTCATGTATAGGAGAGGCCTTACTGTAATTCCGGGAGTCTTCATGTCGAACAACAGGAACGACAGATTATGGTGGCTGCGGGCCTCTGGGTCGCTCTTGAATACGCCAAAACCCCAGTCAGCTTTGTGAGCACCGGTAGTCCACGTCTTCTGGCCATTTATGATGTATTCATCGCCTTTCTTCATGGCAGTAGCGGTCAGGGATGCCAGGTCAGAGCCTGCGTTGGGCTCGCTCCACAGTTCGCACCACGTGACCTCTGCCGCCGCGATTGGTGGGAGGAATTCCCGCTTTACCTCCTCACTTGCTGCTGCGAGAAGTGTCGGCGCAAGCATTCCTACCCCGAAGACGTCAACCCCGGGAATACCATGGTACCCTCTTGCTTCCGAGAATAGAACTCGATCCATCATTGCTCCCGAGCCGCCATATTCAGCAGGCCAATGAAGAGCGAGCCATCCCCTCTTGGCGAATTCTTTGGCGCAACGGCGGTCATACTCCCAGCAGGAGTCGAAGTTGTATAGGGCCTCGAACCCAACAAACTCTGCCGGCTTTAGTTCCTCGAGTTCGCTGCAGACCTGAAAGAACTCCTTTCTGCGCGCCGTTTGTTCGTCTGTGAACTGAAAATCCATACGTGCCTCCTTTAGCGCTCTATACTGGTGCGACAGCGACGCCTGCTGGAAATCCGCGTGGGAAACAGCCTGGCTACCAGCAGAGCGCCAGCTTAGGCTCCTCCGTCTGCCGTCCCTTCCGGAGCGCTGGCACACCGCCATTGGGAATGCGCACTTCTACAGGGCATGCAGACGGTTTCGCCCGGGTGACTATTATAATACAAAACCGCTGGCTTGGGAAGCCCTTATGGTCGTTCAGGAATGACGGATTGAAAAGGTTCGGGCTGGGCTCTTTGACTTCAATGCCCTGGCGCAGAACATCGGGCACTGTGTCCCGTGTCACTGGTGCAGGGCCAACGTTGATGGCTTGGTCAAGAAGACTATCAACTCTGTCTGGACCGATCCAAGTTCAACGCTGCTTAATGTCTTCAATTAGGTAACGCAAGATGCCCGCCGGTGCCTTGACCTCAACCCTGTCCCCTCTCTGCCGGCCTAGTAATGCCTGACCTACAGGCGAAGCAATGGAGATCTTCCCTTTGGTCGGATCGGCTTCTCGCTTGTCAACCAGGGTGTAGTCTGCTTGCTCACCGGCCGTCAAATCCTGCAGCACAACCGTATCGCCGACGGCTATCCTGTGGCTGGCCGCCTGTCTTTCGTTCATTACCCTCGCCATTCTTAGGGTTGACTCCAGCTCCCTAATCCGTGCTTCCAACTGCCCTTGATATTCGCGGGCTGCCTCCAGCGGGGCATTTTCGCGGAAATCTTTATCAGCAGCAGCCTTCCGCAATTCCTCAACTACACGAGGTCGCTCGTTCTTGAGAGCGGTGAGTTCGGCATCCAGGCCGGCATAGCCTTCTGTCGTCAGCAAGACTGTCCCCCCAGAATGCCTTCCCGGGGAGGAGAGGGCTTTTGAGGAAGTCTTCTTCACCTTGATATGGACGGCTAGGTTTGTTTTCGTTAGCCCCTGCTTGTAAGCGTAAGCGAGAAACGTTTTGATTATCCCCAGCTTTTCTGCAACTTCGGTAGTCGACGAAGTGATCTGCTCGGCATAATTGGCGACTTCAGGGACGGAGAGTTCATTTAGCTGGCGTTCTTCTCCGTACCAACGTGCGAATTTGTGAACTTCTTGCTGGGCCTTCAGCCTCTCTTGAGAAGGTAATCCTAGAACGAACTGAGTGGCCACCTGTCCCAAGCTGGAATTGCTCGGGGCTGAACGGGGCGCATTCGGCGAGTTCATCTTCGTGCTCTTACTCGGACATAATGATAGGACAGGGAGGCAGGTGATGTCAAACGTTTCTACATCCTTAACTCGGTTCGGACTCGGAGGCGGCGGTCTAGGTCGTCTCGTGTTACTACGCCGATGATCTTGTCTCCTTTTAGGACGGGCACTTCGTTTATGTTCCCTTTATCCATCTGCTCGAGTAGGCCCAGAGCATCCTGGTCGGGCTGCGATGTAATCAGTCTGGCACGCGGGATCATTATGTCTCCTACCGAGGTAGTGCGCCAGCGCTCCGGAGATGTTTTTTTTGTGTCGCGCAGAGTGACAATTCCCTCGAAATTGCCATCTGTACCTACCATAAGGGACCGACGCCCGGTAGGTAAGATGTAGTCCTGGACCAAATGCTCCAAGGTGAATTCACGGGAGGCAACTGGCAGGAGCGAGCGACGGGCTTGAATCATTATATCCCGCACCGTGGAACCACGAAGGGCATCATGGAATGAGGCCTGTCGATAGCTAATAGTGGCAGCGGTTTCCAAGAACCAGCCAATGAAAGCTAGCCACAAGCCGCCAATCCATTCACCGGTGACAAACATGAATATGATGCCACCGCCAACAAAAACATAGCCAATGACGCGTCCTGATAAGGTGGCGATGCGCGTTCCTCGCATGTAATCGCCGGTTCTCAGCCATACCACAGCCCGCAAGACCCTACCACCATCCAAGGGGAATCCGGGTATGAGATTGAATATGGCCATCAGTCCGTTGATGTAGGCCAGCCATTGAGCCACGGTAGCCAACGGGTCACTCAACAGGAAGGA
>JAUVVE010000026.1 GCA_030604795.1 Dehalococcoidia bacterium
CTACGGCTTCAACCTGGGTTCTCACTTCAGGATTGCCTAACTTGCCTTTGGTTTGCCCTTCAAACTGTGGCTCAGCAAGTTTGACGCTGATAACGCACGTTAGCCCGTCTCGAACATCATCACCTGTCAAGTTAGGCTCAGTATCTCTGAGTAGCTTGGCCTTTCGGGCATAGTCATTGAGAACGCGGGTCAGCGCTGAGCGGAACCCGGTGAGATGGCTGCCCCCGTCTATTGTGTTGACGCAGTTAGCGAAGCTGAGCGTAGACTCGGTGAAGCCATCATTGTACTGTACGGCTACTTCAACTAGGGTGCTATCCACCGCGCTGGAGACGTAAATTGGCTGATAATGAAGGACTTGCCTGTTCCTATTGAATCGCCTGACAAGGCTAGCTATGCCACCCTCAAAGTAGAACGTCGCCTCTTGGTCAGCCCGTTCGTCTTTCAGGCTTATTTCCAGCTCCTTGTTCAAGTAAGCCAGCTCTTTGAGGCGCTGGCAGATTGTGTCAAAGTCGTAATTGATATCACTGAAGATTTCTGCGTCAGCCAGGAAGGTGATGGTGGTTCCTGTGACGTCGGTATCCCCGATGACCTTCAGCTCTCCAACGGGCGTCCCCCGTTGGTATTCGTGCCGATAGACTTTCCCTTGGCGTCTGACCTCGACATCGAGCTTGGAAGACAGCGCGTTGACCACTGAAGCACCAACACCGTGTAATCCGCTAGATACAGTATAAGTATGGCCGCCAAACTTGGCTCCGGCGTGAAGCCGAGTCATGACCGCTTCTAATGCGGAGGTGTTGGTTGCGGGATGGATATCCACAGGTATGCCTCGGCCATCATCGATGACTGTTACCGAGTTATCTTCGTGAATTGTCACCTGGGTAGACTTGCAATAGCCAGCCATCGCCTCGTCTATGGCGTTGTAGACGATCTCGTAGACAAGGTGGTGTAGTCCCTGCTGGTCGGTGCTCCCGATGTACATTCCCGGGCGCCGCCGCACGGCCTCCAGGCCATCGAGGATGCGGATATCTTCGGCGCTGTAGTCTTCGAATGTGTTCTTGGCTTCAGGTGACATGGCTACTTAACTCTGGTTGGACAAGGAGCGCTTGACCGACAAGTGGCAGGTCAGGTATGAGGGCGACGGGAGACGTCAATCCCACATCTAGTGCTGGTGAAATAAAACCACACAAGGGATTGCATTCGCTTAATTCTACCATATGCGGCCGCAAATTCAAAGGCTGAAACGCTTGTTTCCTTGGCTGGCGCACAGAGGTCGTTGGGGATACTGCTGGTCCGTTGTTTCCCACTGAATCAGGCTAGGGTGAGACAGCGTAGTTGTATGCGGTTCTTGAGCAGTTTCAGGACGTTTGAGACCTTATCAGTGGAGCCGCAGCCCCCGTTTTCAAAACTACGACACACGGTGCAGGTGACGCTGTACTCATGAACCGCGCCTATGTTGACGAAGAAGGGGCGATCAGGTTGGACCGGCATCGCATAGTAATTACGGATAAAGAGGCCCTCAAGGAGATAATGCAAGCACCTTCTTGAGACAAAGGTCACAGACAGATGGTCAGCTTTGGTGCTACTATAACAGAAACGGGGATGGATAACAGTGGCTGAAATGCCCTTGATAGAACCCGCAAAATGTGACGGATGCGGGTTGTGTGTCAGCGTGTGCCGTTGTAACGCCCTGGTGCTCGTTGGCCACATTGTCACCATTGTCGAGACAGAAGAGTGCGCCTGGTGCACCGAGTGTGAAGCTGTCTGCCCCACCGGGGCCATAAGCTGCGCCTTCGAGATAGTCATCCAAGAGCCCTAGTGGCCAAATAAGGCCGCGCATATTCCGTTTCTGACCTTACGCCGGCTCCCCCCTGCCCCGAATTTGTCTCTTCCTGCGATGACTTCCCACTACAATGCCCGGAATGAGACAAAAGTCGCATACAAAGGGTTCGCTGCTGAGCTAGAATAGCCACCAGTCAGTGACGGACTGAACTACAAGGTAACGAATGGACAGGAGGCCATAGGATGCGCGAGAAGGTAGAAGCAGCTCTAAACGTGATTAGGCCCAGTTTGCGGGCAGATGGCGGCGATGTGGAACTGATAGACGTCAGTGACGGCATAGTTACGGTGAGACTGACCGGTGCCTGCGGTGGCTGCCCAATGGCCACTATGACCCTAAGGAACGGGGTTGAGCGAACGCTCAAGGACCAAATACCTGAGGTCAAAGAAGTGGTTGCTGCCTAGAGCTCTGGGGAGAAGAAGACTGAGAGCGGGAAGGCCAAATGAGAGCTTGGCTGAGTCTTTGGCTACATACTCGCGAGTTGAGATTACCGAGAACGCCTGGAGATAACAATGGTTTCAGGAAACGCAAGGACTACCGAGCGAATCCTCCCCGATGATGAGGAATCACACCCGGTCAGCCAGGACATTGACTACGGAGAGGGGGAACTCTCCGAAGTCGAGGTTGGCCCGTCGAAGGGGGAAGTCGAGCCTATCGGCGATCCAATGAACCTGTACTTCGCAGAGTGCGGGCAGACCCCTCTTCTCAGTGCCGAGGAGGAGAGAGCACTGGGTAGCCGCGTAGAGGAAGGGGAGTATGTCGCCGAGCTTGAGCGGGAGTGGGCGGCCCAGTATGGCATTCGGCCAGCGGCAACAGACCTGCTGCTAGCACTGGTTGAGCGGTTCTGCCAGTCACGTGGGCTTTTCGACGCGCTCTGCGGTTACCTCCGACTCCCATCCGACGAGTCTATGGCGGACAAGGTATCGGAGTCCGACTTGCGCCGTGCCATCGATGGCAATATAGACGAGCACTTATTGGATGCCATGGCCCAAACCACCGGAGAGGGTGAAGCTCCAACCCTGCAGGCCCTGATTCAACTGTCTCTGGACAGCCGGCTGATTCTGTGGCACATCCTGGGGAGCGCGGGCCAGAGAAGTTCCATGGCCGAGTTTGAGGAGGCGGTGCGCTCGCCAGTTTTCTGGGACAAACTGAAAGACCACCGGCCCGAAATCACCTCGCACTTCCAGCGAATAAGGGACAATGCGCAGCAGGCGGCTGACCACCTAGTTCGAGCCAACCTGCGCCTGGTCCTCAGCATAGCCAAGAAATATGTGCACCGCGGCGTACCCCTGTCTGACCTCGTCCAGGAGGGCAACATCGGGCTGATGCGGGCAGCGCACAAGTTTGACCACCGCAGAGGTTACAAGTTCAGCACCTACGCCCATTGGTGGATCCGGCAAGCCGTCGTGCGGGCTATCGCCGACCAGGCGCGCACTGTACGTCTGCCCGTGCACGTGATTGATGGCATGAGGAGCCTCGCCCAGGCCAGCAGCAGGTTGTCTCAAGAGTCCGGACAGGAGCCGACCAACGAGGAACTAGCTACCGAAATGGGAGTCCCATTTGAAAACGTGGAGTGGCTGCTCAAGGCGAGTGTCGGCGAGCCGATTTCTCTTGAGTCAGCTATAGGGGAAGACGGGAGGCGACTCGGCGATGTCATCCAGGATGAGTCGGTGCCGGAACCTGAAGAGGTGGCCGCCACAGTACTGCTGAGGGAGCAGCTGAGCACGGCGCTGGAGTCGCTGTCACCTCGCGAACGGCGCGTCATCGAGATGAGGTTTGGCCTGGACAACGGATCCAGCCAAACCCTGGGAGAAGTCGGCACGGCACTGGGCCTCACCAAAGAGCGGATACGCCAGATTCAAGGAGAGGCACTGAGGAAGCTGCGCCATCCAAGCCATAGTCGTAAATTGATAGACTACCTCTAAGCCTTTGAGGTCGCTTAAGCACGAGGTGGCGTGGAGGTGAACCCTCAACTCAACGCGGTTCGTTGCCCGCCAAACGCTTACCCAGCTCGAACGCCTCCGATAGCGCGGATGGGTGCTCCTTTATCTCACCCTTCTTATCTACACCTCTAACCAGCAGCTCATCCACATACTCGACACCGACGGCCTGGAAGAAGTACTTCACCACCAACTTAGCTCCGTCAAACAGTTTCACACCTCTGGTCGCCCCCACAGCGATAAAGGCGCCTTTACTCGTGGCGTCCATGGACCCCTGTTTGAGAATGTGCCTTCTGGCCCAAAGTGCCTGACAGCGATCGATGAGCGCCTTGAGTTGACTGGTGAGCCCGCAGAAAAACATCGGCGAGGCCACTATTATGACGTCAGCATCGAGGAGCTTGGGATATACATCATCCATGTCGTCCCTTATGACGCAATTGCCGTCCTTGAGACAGCCGTAATACTCCCGACAGGGTGATATGTTCAGCTTGTCCACGATAATCTTCTCGACCTCTGCCCCCTGACGCTCTGCCCCTTTCAAAGCCTCATCCAGCAACAGGTCTGTGTTGCTTCCTATCCTCGGGCTGCCCATAATCCCCAGGACTTTCATTTGCACCCCCAGGTGAAGGATTCCAGTCGCGCCGGCACTAGACGAGGGCTTAGAATGCCAGCCACAATGTACATGCAGCCGGTACCCATAGGAGATTTGAACCCGTGCGCCAACCGCCCGCCCGGAAAACCAGCGTCTACCATGACGCCTATCGCCAAGTCCGAATCAGTCACTTGTGAAAACGCTCCTCTTGGCATTAGCCTTCAGCCTGCGGACGCAGACTGGAGTCCATTCAGGCGCTCTCAGCATACTATTCCATTACCTAGCTGCCGTCAAGCACGTAGCCGTGGGGGCAGGTCAATTTCCACGGCTACCGCTGAGATAACCCAGACCAACATGACTATTCCTGCTTTGATACAATTGTGCCAATCTCTTCAGCTGCTGGTCAAACTGGGAGGAGACATACGACCCGGGTTTACCTAACAGAAGAATTGGGGCCGGAGTCCCAGCACACTGCGTTGAACATAACGGCACTAAGTACAGTCCGGGGGAGCTGACCGTCAAGGCCTGCCCCACACTGGGGCCACCAGCCATCAGAAGTAAAGGCGGAAACCGTGGGCCGATGGCTGGAATCCTAATGAGCGATAGAACCGGTGAGCCTCACGGCGCCTTTTGTCACTGCTCAATGCAAGCCTATAGCATCCAGCCTCTTTTGCGCGGGCTATAGCATGTTCCATAAGCAGCCTGCCCAGCCCTCGTCGTTGATACCTCCGGTCAATGACAAGGTTCTCCACCATTGCCCAGGGCAGAACGCCATGTGAAAGGTTAGGCACGATGAGGAGTACCATGGTGCCCACCACCTCGCCCTGGTACTCGGCTACCAGAAGCGCATGCCCTGGCGCAGCACTAATCTCTTCAAAGACCCGTCGGCAGTCAGCTGGAGAGGGGCTCTGGCCCAGCTCCGCCTGAGAGGTGGTGATTGCTAATTCACGGTAAAGCTCGAGGATACGCGTAATATCATCCTGGGTAGCAAGTCTAACAGTCGCCATCTTGCCTAAGACCCTGTTGGTCTTCGCATCTTACACGCGGTTCTAGTCAAAATAGGTTATGGTGGAAGGAGGCCTGTCGCGCACTTCAAACTCTATTCCGGCTTCCTTGAATAGCTCCCTAAAGGCGTCGTCGGCATAGTTGCCGAAGGTGACGAATCGCTTTATCTTAGCGTTCACCAGCATCTTGGCGCACAGTACGCACGGGGTATGGGTGACATAGACCGTGGCGCCCTCTAGGCTTACCCCGTGGAGTGATGCCTGTATGATTACGTTCTGCTCGGCATGAATGCCCCGGCATATCTCGTGCCTCGTCCCCGATGCTATTCCCATCTCGTCCCTGAGGCAGCCAAGCTCAAGGCAGTCCTTAAGCCCAGCGGGAGCGCCGTTGTAGCCAGTAGCCAATATGTGTTTGTCCTTTACCCCCACAGCGCCCATGTGATGTCGGTGACAGGTTGAGCGTTCCGCCACCACAGAAGCTATCTTGAGAAAGTATTCGTCAGTATCCGGTCTGGTTACTTCTTTCATCTTAAACCAGCGAGAACTCTCTCAGTTTGCCTTTTCAAGTCTTCCAACGACGACTCGTTTATGATGGTGAAGTCCGCCATGGCAATCGGCCCGCCCTTATTGGCATTCTCTATCTCGGCGACATCCCGGCTGGTGGCCTCTTCCGCCGTGAGAGGTCGGACGCGCCTCCTTGCCAGCCTGCCATACCTCGTCTTGGGCGACGCCCAGACGGCAACCAGGTGCAAACCGTCAGCATAGCGGCTTTTGAGCAACGTGTATTCCTCCCACGAGTACAGGCCGTCCACCACAACGTCTGATGATTTCAGCGCAGCGTCAATCCTCGGCAGGTTCAACTTGGCGTAGGCCTCCATCCCGTGCTCTTCTCTCAGTTGCTGCCTGATACGGCGTTCGTTTTCTTCGTTAAGCTCCAGCCCTCTTCTCTTGACTTCCTCATCGGTAATATCTCCGAACCTTACAGTCACGAAGCCATTCCGCTCAAGTATCCTGGCCACCTCGGACTTGCCCGATCCGGCCATGCCAACAACCGATACCACCTTCATCGCCTAACACCCTCTAATAGGAAGACTTGGAAGACACGAGCACAGCCACCCTTGGCTACGCAACCCGTCCCAGCATTATAGGAGAAACGTCCATCTTTGGCAAAGAGTCGCCACGTTGAGCCTTTGAACCCCCTCCTTTCCGATGCTATAATGACCTCGAAGCTTCATCAATACCCGCAATTGACCTGACCTCTGCCGAATTCAAACTGCAAAGACAAAGGAGGACGCAACATGAAGACAAGTCTGGCCACCAGGATTGCCCTTCTGTTCATGCTCATTGCCGGGCTGGCTGTCAGTCTCGGCTGCGACGGCCTCACGGGCGCCCAGGTATACTTGGAAGGAGTGACCATGTCGATGGATGGGAAGGTAATCTCCGGGTTGCCATCCCAAAAGGCCGACGTTGCGCTCAAGGTTTCGGTCAAGAAGGTGAGCATAAGCACAAGTGGCAGCGACACCGTGATAAAGCTAAGCCCATCGGGCGCCACCATTGTGGTAGGGCCTGACGGCATAACAATCAGCGGACTTGAGCCCGAACAGATAGAAATGAAATGGCAAGATGCCGAATAAGGCGGACGACCTCAAAGCCTCATGGATGTCTTAGCTGAACTCAATCCGGCCCAGAAACAGGCTGTAGAAACCATTGACGGGCCGCTTCTCATTGTTGCCGGTCCTGGCAGCGGTAAGACCAGAGTCATCACCCACCGGGTTGCCTATCTGGTAAGAATCTGCGGCATAAGCCCTTACCGTATCATGGCAGTCACCTTCACCAACAAGGCTGCCAAGGAGATGCGGGAAAGGCTGGAGAAGCTCCTGGGACAGACGACAGAGGCGTTGACTCTAGGGACTTTTCACGCTATTTGTGCCCGCATCCTGCGTCAGGAGGGCAAGGCAATCGGACTCAACCCCAGATTTGTCATATATGATGAAGAAGACCAGCTCAGCTTGATTAAACAGAGCCTTCTGGACCTCGGCCTCGACCCCAAGCAATACACTCCCAGAGCTGTTCAATCAGCCATAAGATTCGCCAAGAGCCGACTGCTGACCCCCTTGAACTACGCGGAACAGACTCGAAACTACTTTGAGGAGATAGTCCAGCGTGTCTACGAGCGGTACCAGCAAATACTCGCGCAGAGCCAGGGGGTTGACTTCGATGATTTGCTGATGAAGACGGTTCAGCTTTTCAACGACCATCCCAAGGTTCTGAACAGATACCAGTCGCGCTACCTGCATATCATGGTCGACGAGTTCCAGGATACCAACACCACCCAGTATATGCTAATCAGACAGTTGGCCGGCAAGCACCGCAATATCTGCGTTGTCGGCGACCCAGACCAGTCCATCTACCGCTGGAGATTCGCCGATCTGCGCAACATCCTTAGCTTTGAGAACGACTATCCGAATGCCAAGGTCGCCCTTCTAGAGCAGAATTATCGCTCCACTCAGACCATCCTGGGTGTAGCCTCCGGCATCATCTCGGCCAATTCGCAGCGTATACCAAAGACCCTGACGACAGACAACGAAGCCGGCGACCCCGTAGCCATCATTGCGCGGTACAGCGAAGATGAGGAGGCTCAGTTTGTCATCAGCGAAATAGAAAGGCTGGTCAGCGAGAACTCAATCTCTCTCCGCGACTGCGCTGTGATGTACCGGGTCAACGCCCAGTCGCGAGCCCTTGAGGAAGCCTTCATGCGCTACGGGGTTCCCTACAAACTTGTCGGCGGTACACGATTCTACCAGAGGCGGGAGATCAAAGACGTCATCGCCTACCTGCGGCTTATCCACAATCCGTACGACAATGTCAGCCTTATGCGCATAATAAACGTTCCCCCGCGGGGCATCGGTCAGCGCACCCTGGCCGAACTGTCAGCCTGGGCAAGGGCTCAGGACGTACCACTGTATTCAGCGCTGAAGACGGTTGCTGAGAAGAAAACGCCGCCTTTCCCACCGCGGGCCAGCTACGCTTTGACCAGCTTCTTCAATCTGATTAGCGAGCTTGGCGCCAAGAGGCAGGAGCTAAACGTTCCAGATTTGCTCGATGAGGTGCTCAAGCAGTCGGCATACAAGGAGTACGTCCTGAACGAGGAAG
>JAUVVE010000041.1 GCA_030604795.1 Dehalococcoidia bacterium
CAGGAGACAGCGACTTCATCAGCGGGTTCCTGCCCGCATTCACATCACCGTCAACCAGGACTAGCTGGGTTGTCGGTGGCATCTCCTTAACATAGTCACCCAAACCTCGCCATTCCTCCAGTGCCGAATTGCGTTTGGCTTGTGCGCCGTCAGCAGAGCGCTTCTGCCTGGGTTTCGGCTCGAAGCGCTCCAGTAAACCCTCAACAACGACTAACCGGGCTGGACACAGAAGCGATGGGTAAGCGCTGCACGCATCTCTGAGCTGGCTTAGGCTCAGTTGCTCACCATCCAATACGCTGGTGTTGACTGCCAGCATCTCCCCGTCGCCCAGTCCATCCTTGATCTTCTCCAGCGCCTGGTGGCGGCGGAACTCATCTTTTCCGTAAAGCATGTAGAACAAGCTTTTTCTCCTTTTCTATTCTATCACAGACAGAGTTCTTCTTTCCGTACAGGAAGCTTAAACAAAACAGCAAGCATCCAGATAAGAGACTCCCCTTGATTTTACCTTCAGCACCAGATATACTCAATTATCCGGTTGACTGCCAGAGCCCAATACCGGTGGACTGTTCAATATGACGGTGATCCCAACCGTGAAGCACTCAAGGAGGCAGAAATGAGTTATTCGTTTGATGAAGAAGACAGTGACATCGAGGATGGGAGAGAAGTAGACTTGGAAATGCTTCGCGAGGATTTGGTGGGCGAATTGCAGGCCATTAACCAGTATCAAGAGCATATCGACATTCTGGAAGATGAGGATGCCATAAGCGTCTTGGAGCACATCCGCGATGATGAAAAGGAACATGTCGCCGAACTGACTAAACTGATTCAAAGGCTAGACCCGGTCCAGGCTGAGAAGTTCACGAAAAAAACCCTATGACCAAGATGGCGAAGCAGCCGAGACAGCTAGGCGTGAAAGAGTACCGCGCCGAATATGGCAAGAGGAACGGAATAGTGTAGGAGAGTGGAGGAAGGATTGTCTTGAAGGTACTGGTTATCGGGGGCGGGGCCCGAGAGCATGCTCTCGCCTGGAAAATCGCCCAAAGCCCCAAAATCACGGAACTCTACCTTGCCCCAGGCAATGCTGGCACGGCAAACATTGCCCAGAACCTGGGGCTTCGTCCTACTGATACAGAGGCCTTGGCCAAGGCGGCACAAGACATCGGCATCGACCTCACTGTGGTTGGCCCAGAAGCGCCTTTGGCATCAGGCATCGTGGACTATTTTGAGCACCTAGGTATGCCTGTTTTCGGCCCAACAGGAGCTGCCACTCAGATAGAATCAAGCAAGGTCTTTGCCAAGAAACTGATGGAGAAATACGGCATCCCCTGTCCAAAGGGTGTTGGTTTTTCCAATTATTCTCAAGCTAGAGACTACCTTGAGTCCCAGCCAACACCGGTCGTCATCAAAGCTGATGGACTGGCAGCTGGCAAGGGAGTAACCGTAGCTGGTTCCAAAGAGGAAGCCCTCAGAGCTCTATCGGCTACTATGGAAGCCAAGGTCTTCGGATCGGCTGGCGATAGCGTTGTAATCGAGGAGTGCCTTGCTGGCGAAGAGGTAAGCCTCTTGGCCTTCACCGACGGCAAAACTGTCGTCCCCATGGTTCCGGCCTGCGATTATAAGACGGTGTTCGATGGTGACCAAGGACCCAATACCGGCGGTATGGGCAGCTACAGTCCGCCCGGGTTTTTCGACGCCGAGCTAACGGAACAGGTGATGGAAACCATTCTGGAGCCAGCGGTGAGGGCGATGGCTGAAGAGGGCATACCCTACAAAGGGGTTCTCTACGCCGGACTAATGGTTACTTCGGACGGAGTAAAGGTATTGGAGTTCAACGCCAGATTCGGCGACCCGGAGACTCAAGTGATTTTGCCCCGTCTTAAGACTGATTTGGTGGACGTTCTTGAAGCAACAGTCAACAATCGGCTCAGCGAGGCAGTAATAGAGTGGAGCGCCAACGCGTGTGTTGCAGTAGTAATGGCATCAGGCGGATATCCAGGAAGTTACAGCACGGGTTTCCCCATAGGAGGACTAGACCAGCTGGATAAGGAAATACTGGTCTTTCATGCCGGAACCAAGCAAGGCAAGAACTCACAGATACACACCGATGGCGGGCGAGTGCTTACCGTGGTAGCTACTGGCGGAACCATGGCCGAAGCCAGAGCCAAAGCCTATCGGAACCTGCCTAATATCCACTTCGACGGCAGCCATTACCGTAAGGACATCGCAGCTCGGGAGGTCAATTGAATGGCACTGGTAGGCATAGTTGTAGGCAGCAAAACCGATGAGCCATTAATACAGCCTGCTTTGGACCTGCTCCAGGAGCTTCATATCGACTATGAGCTCTCAGTCATCTCAGCGCACAGAAATCCAGAAAAGGTACGTGAATACGGTTTGAGCGCCAGAGAGCGGGGGATAGAACTCGTAATTGCTGCTGCTGGAGCTGCTGCCCATCTCCCAGGAGCTCTGGCTGGCTGGACCACTTTGCCCGTCATCGGCGTACCATTAGCTACCAGCGAGCTCAAAGGTACGGACTCGCTTTACTCTATTGTCCAGATGCCAGCCGGAGTACCCGTGGCCTGCGTTGGTATCGGCACCTCGGGAGCCAAGAACGCCGCCCTACTGGCTGCCCAAATCCTCGGTATGAAATATGAAGAAACGAGAGACGCTTACGAAAAATACAAGCAGAAGCTGGCTAAGATGTAGACGCCGGAGGGAGACATGATTGAGCGCTATTCCCGCCCGCAAATGAAAAGAATCTGGTCCGAGAAAAGCAAGTTTGATAAATGGCTTCAGGTGGAAATAGCCGTTTGCGAAGCCTGGGCAGAGCTAGGCACAATCCCTCAAGAGGCTATCCCCAAGATAAGGAAGGCTCGATATAGTCTGAAGCGTATCGATGAGGTCCTCAAGGTAACTCACCATGATATGACCGCTTTCCTTCAATCAATAAGCGAGAGCCTCGGCGAAGAATCTCGCTTTATCCACCTCGGTCTCACCTCCTCCGATATCTGGGATACCGCGCTAAGCCTCCAGATGAAGGAGGCATCGAAGCTCTTAGCCCAAGACATCGCTGGACTTATCGCTGTTCTGGAAGACAAAGCTATCGAGCACAAGCAGACTATCATGATGGGACGAACCCACGGAGTGCACGCCGAGCCTACTACCTTTGGCCTCAAACTGGCTTTGTGGGTAGAGGAGGTGAAGCGCAATGCGGCTCGGCTAGCCGAAGCTGAAGAAGCCATTAGTGTAGGCAAAATCTCTGGAGCTGTCGGCACCTATGCCACTGTGCCGCCAGAGGTTGAAGAAAAGGCCTGTATCAAGCTGGGACTTGCTCCAGCCCCGATATCCAGCCAGATTATCCAGCGCGACCGCCATGCCCAGTTCGTCACTACTTTGGCTATCGTCGCCAGCTCCCTGGAAAAGTTCGCCACCGAGATCAGAAGCCTCCAGCGAACCGAGCTTCTGGAGGCCGAAGAGCCATTTGCTGCCGGACAAACCGGCTCCTCAGCCATGCCGCACAAACGTAATCCGGAACTCTGCGAGCGCATCTGTGGACTGGCACGTCTGCTAAGAGGCAACTCCGTCACTTCCATGGAAAACATCGCCCTGTGGCATGAACGAGACATCAGCCATTCCTCAACCGAGCGCATCATCCTCCCCGACTGCTGCCTGGTTCTTGACTACATCCTGAATATCTTCACTTCGGTAATGACAGGGCTCCAGGTGCACCCCGAAAACATGCGCCATAACCTCGAACTTACTCAGGGGTTGGTCTTCTCCCAGCGAGCGCTCATAGCTCTGATAGACAAAGGCTTGAGTCGGCAAGAAGCCTATGAGCTAGTCCAGCGGAACGCCATGAAGGCCTGGAAGCAGAAGACCGGCTTCCTGAACCTGCTGAAAGCCGACACAAAGGTAACAGCTCAACTATCTGGTTCAGAGCTGGAGGCCCTTTTCAACTACAGCTACTTCATCAGGCACGTGGATGAAGTCTTTGAGCGCCTGGGCCTAACCGAGAAAAGGAAGGGCAAGGCGGGCAGGGGTGGTGACCGGCACCTCAGCCACTAAGGACTCTGTAGTACCATGTCAGCTTTGTTTGAAGCGAATCTGCCCCTTCCCATGTTGTACCGGGGCAAGGTTCGGGACATCTATGACCTGGGCGACAAGTTACTGATCATCGCCACCGACCGCATCTCTGCCTTTGACGTCGTCTTACCCTGCACCATCCCCGATAAAGGCCTGGCTCTCAATCAGGTGTCTTGTTTCTGGTTCGAGAAAACGAGGCACATCCTGCCCAACCACCTGATAAAGCCGGTTGATACAGCCGATTCACTACGGCATTATTCTCCCGACGAAGTGGCTTTGCCTGACTACCTTGCCGGCCGGTCAATGGTTACTCTCAAAGCCGAACGTATTCCGGTTGAGTGTGTCGTTCGCGGCTACATTTCAGGTTCGGCGTGGGCAGAATACAAGGAAGCCGGCACCGTCTCAGGAATGACCCTGCCCGAGGGGCTGAAAGAAAGTCAGGAGTTGCCTCAACCCCTGTTTACGCCAACTACCAAAGCCGAGAGCGGACACGACGAACCTCTGAGCAAACGAGAGGTAGTGAATCTAATCGGAAAAGCTGTGGCCCAGGAGCTGGAAGAGAAAAGCTTGGCTATTTATCAATATGCCCGCAGCTATGCCTGGAGCCGAGGCATTATCATTGCCGACACCAAGTTCGAGTTCGGTTTCGTCGATGCCGGGCTTGCTCTGATTGACGAGGCACTGACCCCGGACTCAAGTCGCTTCTGGGATACTAACCAGTATACCGTTGGCCGTTCTCAGCCAAGCTTTGACAAGCAGCCGGTTCGCGACTGGCTAGCAGCCTCAGGCTGGGACAAGCAGCCGCCAGCGCCAATGCTGCCACCCGAGGTAATCGAAGCTACAACCCGTCGGTACCGCGAGGCATATCACCGCCTGACTGGAGGCACGCTACCAAATGCATCTAGCTAAGGTCTATATCACATTGAAGCCAACGGTAAACGACCCTCAGGGCCTGACCATAAAAGGGGCATTGCACAATCTCGGCTTCACTTCAGTGGAAGATGTCCGCGCCGGCAAATACATAGAGATCCGAATCGAGGACAGCGATCCGACTAAAGTCAACGAGCAGGTGAACGAGATGTGTCATAAGCTCCTGGCCAATCCAGTCATCGAAAGCTACGGCTTCGAGCTGGAACGAATTCAGTAGGGGTCCACGTCCTCTCCGTTCGTCGGTGTTTTCCCGCCGTCTCTAGTTTACGTAGGTAATAACGAGCTCAGGTTGACGCACTCGTAACACGTCATCTCTGTAGTCACCATTGGTATGTTTCTGAAACTGCAAACGTACCTGGAAACGTGGCGCGCCGGCATCCACTCTGGCCTGGATTTCACTGGTCAGTTTGGAAGAACGGAATGCCCCTCTCGGGCGTGAGTAGTACTTATACGTCTCCCCGCCCAGAAAACCTGAGACGAATTCACCGCCATCCAAAGTGCCATACTGGAGACTGTAAACTTTCATCACACCAAGTCCGACAAATGGTTCGCCTAGCTCGTCACCTCTACTCAGGTCCAGAGATGCCGACTGGATGATAACACCAGCAGGTATTCCTGAGATGTCGAAACTCAGGAAAGCCTGTCGTGCTCGATTCTTGTCGGTATCTCCAGCATATGGATGCGGATGAATGACCCCACCTCCAATCACACTCCCATCCTCTGCACCAATAGAAAACAACGTCACAGTCTGCGGGGATGGCGTAGTAACCACAACCTGCGCTGTGGCACTGACGCTACCGGATTCGTTAGTAGCTGTCAGGGTGTAAGTAGTGCTTGCCTCCGGTGAAACAGAGGCACTTCCCATTGGTTCGACACTACCTACATCCGGGTCAATAGTCACCTCCGCCGCGTCAGACACGTTCCAGCTCAATGCCGAGGATTTGCCGAGAGTAATGCTTTCTGGAGCAGCAGCAAAGGAGCCAATAATCGGCAAAGCCGCCGTTTCTTCAGTAACGACAACCTGAGCCGTGGCAGTCATGCTTCCAGATTCATTGGTGGCCACCAGAGTATAATTGGTGGTTTTGTTCGGAGACACCACCCTGCTCCCGGCCAGGGGAACGTTGCCTATCCCCTGGTCTATATTGACTGTTGTAGCATTAGACACGCTCCAGCTAAGTGTCGAAGGTTCGCCTGAAGTGATACTCCCCGGACTAGCGCCAAAGGAATGTATGACGGGCAGTTGACTAGGCGGTGCTGGGCCAGCAGGCAAGCACCCGGCGCTCATAATCAAGAACGTCGCCACCGGAAGGGTAAGCTTGTTCACCTCACCACCTTCACCCGAAATCCGTACCGCCAGCAGCCGGATGTCAACTGCCGTTTGGCTCAGAAGGACTCAACACCCCAAGAATGCGTTTTCTAACCTGCGTCACTCCTGATACTCAACAACAAGCCTGGCTTGGCCTGCTCCCAACGCTAGGTAGTCAGGCTCTTGGTTGAAGTACCTCTCCTTTTGGAACTGCAGTCGAATTTGGAAACGACTCCTACCAGCGTCAACCTGTTCCTGAACCGCGTCAGTCAGCAGATCAGATGCAAGAGGCTTGGTAGGTCTTGCCGAAACCGTATACAAAACTCCACTCGCAGGGCCAACCACGAAATCGTCGCTATCTAGCTGACCATACTGGTCACTGCAAACACGCATTGTGCCAAGGTAAACAAATGGATTACCGAATATATGATGAGTGGTCAGATCAAGAGAAGCAGACTCGATGGTGACACCTACAGGTATCATGGAAATATCGAAGCTCAAGAAGGCCTGCATGGC
>JAUVVE010000102.1 GCA_030604795.1 Dehalococcoidia bacterium
CAAGACTTAGCTCGAGAAAAGGCAGCTATGTTCTGATCATTGAACTTGACGCCGAGAAAAGAATCCATGTAGGTAGCCTCGGGGTGATCCCGTTTCCCAAAGCCTACTACGCCTACTTAGGCTCAGCTCTAGGCGGGTTCAAATCAAGAGTGAATCGCCATCTCATCAAAGGCAAGAAGCAAAGGTGGCATATCGATTACCTTTCGAGTGAAGCTAAGATTTTGGAAGTAATCCTGTGTGAAGCTGCAGGAAGGCTTGAGTGCCTTCTGTCTCGAGCGCTGGTGACCGACTTCTGTTTTGTCCCCGGCTTTGGCTCGAGCGACTGCCGGTGCCAAAGCCACTTGTGTTTTTCAACGGATAAAGCCTCCCTAGAACGGGGTGTCAGAAAGGCAATGACTCAGCTAGCTTTGCCTCGAGAGTCTGTCAAAGAGCTCTTAGGATCCTAGAATAGAAATGAAGCCGGCTACTTTCACCATCGACGGTATTGAGGTCAAAGCTCAGCAGGGAGCCAATCTCCTCTGGGCAGCTTTGGACAATGGATTCTACATTCCCAATTTGTGTGCTATGAGGGAAGCTGCCCCACCTTTCGCCTCATGTCGTCTCTGTTTCGTCGAGATTGAGGGCAGAACTGCCCCCATTACTGCTTGCACCGAGACAGTCAGCGACGGCATGGCAGTCCATCTCAACACTCCCAAAGCTCAGAGGCTTAGGAATAGGGCTTTCGAGCTTCTCCTTAGTCACCACCATCTCGATTGTCGTAACTGCGCTAAGAACCGCAGCTGTGAGCTACAGAACATCGCCTCTCGCCTCGGTTTGAAACTGAAGCTTAAGAGGCTCAGGCGCATACCACGGGAATTATCTATAGATTCGAGCCATCCCTTGTTCACCTACAACCCCAACAAGTGTGTTTTATGCGCCAAATGCGTTATGGTGTGCCATGACCAAGGCACCGGCATCCTTGATTTCGCTTTCAGAGGCATTGATACTGCCGTGACCACACTAGCCGGCGCCCCTCTGGCTGAGGCGGCATGTAATTCCTGTTTGGCGTGCGTTGCCGTTTGTCCAGTAGGTGCCCTGGTAGCTAAGCCGAGTGTGTCCCTCGAAGAAGCTAAGGCTGCAGTAGCCCACCTAATATGAAAGCGCCCCACGAGACGTGGCCGATTCTACTCACTCAAACAGAAGGACGCCAAGATAGTTCAGCACAAGAGATGGCTAACCGAAACTGAGGCACAGCAGATTGCCGAAAGGTTCCTGCTTGCCAAATACTTTCAGTCTAAGATTGAATTCACCGTCAACCAGCTAACTGTTAAGGACGATGCTCAGGTGTATCAACTGCGAGGGAAAATCATCATGCGGTCTCACGGCTCGCTTGACCGTTTTGTCACGCCTCGGACTGCAAACGAGTATGATTTCAAGATAGAAGTCGATGCCCAGCAGGGAAAGATTCTCAGCTACGAGTTCGCCTAGACAGCTACCTGTTTTGGCAGGTATCACTGCTCCCAGGCATCTTCCCCAATGAGGGGAACAAAGCGGCAACCACCGAGGTTCTCAATTAGGTTTCTCCTTTTCCTCCTGGTAACCTTTATCAACTCTTGTTCCCACCTTGAACCCACCGGGATGACCAGTCTCCCACCCGGAGTCAATTGCTCCACGAGGGCGTCAGGAATGCGCGGCGCGCCGGCGGTGACTATGACTGCATCATATGGAGCTCCAGCCGGCCAACCTAGGACATTCTCAGCCGTATGAATCTCAACGTTAGTATAACCGAGCATCTCTAGAGTTCGTCTAGCCGATTCTACCAGTTGTGGAATGCGCTCGACAGTGACTACCTGTTTCGCGAGTTCCGCCAATATCGCCGCCTGATAGCCACTCCCTGTGCCTATCTCCAACACTTTTTCACTACCTTTGAGCCCCAAGGTTTGGGTCATCAATGCCACGATAAAAGGCTGAGAAATAGTCTGCCCAAAGCCAATGCTCAGCGGCACATCGTCGTAGGCCGAGTGGCAATAGTCTGAGGGTATGAAGAGCTCACGTGGTACACTCGCCAAAGCAGCAAGCACACGCTTGTCGCTAATTTCGTGACTCAGGGATTCAAGTAGCCTGGCTCGGGCTGTCTCTAGACCCACGCGTGCACTACCTTAGGCCTTAGCCCAGCATGAAAGTCAGGACAACAAGGACAAGGAACAGAGCACCAGCAATAATGCCAATGCGCCGTAGTTCAGATAACACATATTGATGGCGAGTTGCTTGCGCTGCGGGGATCGAGGGTCCAACTACTGAAGAGACCGCCGCTTTCGGCTTGACGACTGCCTTGGGTGCTGGGGCGGATACCCCTGGCCCTCTTTCTGGTAACCGCCTGCCAGTTCGATGTTTAGCTCTAGCGCGTCGTGATTTCTTTGCCATACTCCGATCCTAAAGAACCCACTGCTATAGTCCTGAAATCCCTGCCATCACCAAAGAAAACCGAGTTGCTCTCCGACTCCAACTCAAGGCCGAAGTTCAGCCTGTTTGTAGGCCCTGGTAGTTGAAATATGCGCGTGTCCCAGAAGTTGTTGAACGGACTCCAAGTCAGCGCCGCCCTTCAGTTTATGAGCAGCGAAGCTGTGGCGCAAGCTGCGTGGAGTGACTTTGCTGCTAAGTCCGGCTTTGTCCGCATAACCTTGAACAATCTGCCAGAAGCCCTGTCGCGTAAGTCGGTCACCACGACGGTTAAGAAACAAAGCGACCTCGCTTTCGTTGTCCTGCAGATAGGGCCGAACGACATCTGTGTATTCTCTAATCACTTGAGCTGTGTGCTGGTCGATAGGAATAACTCGAACTCTCCAATTCCGACTCGAGGAGCTGACTTTGCCCGCTTTCAAGTCAATGTCATCCACGTTCAACCCCATCAGTTCACTGGCTCTTAGACCTGTAGCATAAAGTAACTCCAGCATTGCCTTGTCTCTCTGCGCCTCCGTGCTAGAGAGCTTCGCTGGTTCTGCCAGCAAACGGCGAACCTCAGAAACAGACAAGGACTCAGGCAAAGCTCTGCTCACCCGAGGTGAAGCCAGATTCGGTGTTAAATCACCTCTTAACCTACCCCTGTCTACCATGAAGCTAAGAAAAGCTTTGGCTGCAGCTATCTTGCGGGCTACCGTAGATGGTGCGTACTTCCTTTCCCTCAGGGCACGCAGATAACCCGATAGGACTTCAGCGTTTAGTCTGGGTGCCGGTGACTCAAGACCTTCTTCGGAGCCGTGGGACTTCACATAAGCGGCTAACTGGCTCAAGTCATTCCCGTAAGCTAACAAGGTGTTGGGCGAATATCGCTTCTCCCTAGCCAAGTAATCGAGAAAAGACTTTATGTCTTCTTCCATTTTAGTTCGCCCTGTTTATTCTAGCATAACACCACCAGATGACGCTATGCAAACCGCAGGATTCTGGAAGCTTTTTGTCACCTTCGCCACTCAATGCTACAATAAGTCCAAACTATGGCCACATCCCCAACCGCCACTCAGCTCAGAGCCTTGCCGGCAAAGCCTGGGGTTTATCTGTTCAAAGACAGCCAGGGCAAGGTCATCTATGTCGGCAAAGCGGCCAGCCTCCGCCATCGGGTAAGAAGCTACTTTAGTCCCGGTGCCAGTTTATCACCCAAACCTCGGCGGCTGGCAGGCAACATAAGCGACTTCGAGTCCATAGTCACCGATTCTGAGCAGGAAGCGCTCATTCTGGAGTGCAACCTGATCAAGAAATACCGGCCTCACTACAATGTCCGCTTGAAGGATGACAAAAGCTTCCCATACATCAGAATAGATCTTGCTGATGATTGGCCCAGTGTCCATATCACTCGTCGTTTCCGCAGAGATAGTAGCAAGTACTTTGGCCCTTTTGCCAGCGGTGGTTCGGTACGTAGAACCCTCAGATTGATAGAGAGAATCTTCCCTTTCCGCTCGTGCAACAAAGCCATTACCGGGAAGGATTCCAAGCCTTGCCTCGAATATCATATCCATCGCTGCTCAGGACCTTGCATTGGCGCTGTAAGCAAAGATGACTATGACGAAGTAATACGGCAGGTTATCCTCTTTCTTGAAGGGAAGCAAGAATTAGTGGTTCGGGAACTCAAGCACAAGATGGGAGAGGCTTCGCAGCAACTCCAGTTCGAAAAAGCCGCTCTACTCCGCGACCAGATTCAAGCCATCAAACAGGTAATCGAAGGTCAACGTATTGCCATTGCCGTGAGAGGCGAACAGGATGTCATCGCCCTGGCGCAGACCAAAGAGCTGGC
>JAUVVE010000084.1 GCA_030604795.1 Dehalococcoidia bacterium
CGAAGGACTTCTCGGGGAAGATGCCGTAGCGGTGCAAACCCGCTCCCAGTACAATTACCTCTCTCATGATGCGAAGCTCACCTGGTAAGGATAGGTCGGGTCTGTCATGTCAGCTGCTCCAAGAATAGTGGCCTCTGGGGCGCTACTGGATTTCGCATTTCGACTCGTGATGAGGCAATCATCATCTCTCATCAGCCTCGGCAACGATAATATGCCCAATGCGCGCGGCTGTCAAGCGTCGTTGCAAGGCCAGACCTGGCCCGCTTGGCCGCCGCGAGTGATTCGCCGCAAGCCGGTGGCAGGATAACCACGGCTGAGTTCAGGGCCGACTGAATATCACCAGCTTTGCTATAATACGGGCATCGACGGGCACGCGCTGATTCATTCTCGACGCACTCGGGCTCGGCGGGAGAATCTGGAGATGCGTAGGCAGAAGGCGGCTGGGCCGTGGGAAGAGGTCGACGAGGCTCGAGTATCAGGCTGGTTTGAAACGCTTGCGCAGGGATGAAGGTTTGCTTCACCAAGAAGGAAGGAGGGTAGGCAGCAATGAGGAAGAAGACAGTATGGTTGGCGGTGAGCTGCTTGGTGGCAGCATCACTGGTGACGGTATCTTGCGCACCGGCAGAAGAAGTTGGTGGGGGCGTGTACGGGACGGCAACAACGGAGCCGCAATACGGCGGGTCGATTACATTCTGGCTGGTGAGCACAGATTTCTTCGATCCTGTGTTCTCATCCAACGCTGGGCCTTGCTCCGTCCTCACCTATGACAAACTGGTCACAGGTGACTGGTCGAAGGGGCCGGCAGGCACGGGAGAATACTCATTTGAGGCTGACCATGTCCCCGAGCAGTTCCGCACCGGCCATCTGGCAGAAAGCTGGGAGATGCCGGACTCCCAAACGCGCATCTACCATATCCGCAAAGGGGTTCATTTCCACGACGTACCGCCGGTAAACGGGAGGGAAATGACCGCAGATGATGTACTGTATACTTTTGAGTGGTGCCAGAATCATCCCAAGAGCACCTTCTATGTGTCGCCGGCTCAAAGACAGGCAGGAACCCTTGCCACCTATACCAAGATCGATGACTGGACCATCAAAGTTGAGAACTATCAACCGGACATAGCGCTGTTAGATGGAGCGAGCTGGGTGTTCGTGGTGCCGCATGAAATGATAGAAGAATACGGTGACCTTTCTGATTGGAGGCATGCCTGCGGGACAGGACCGTTCGTGGTGGAGAACGTCATCGAGGCCGGTTCCGCGACCTGGAAAAGGAACCCGGACTACTGGATGCAAGACCCCGTGCACCCGAAGAATCAATTGCCCTACGTAGACACGCTTACGGGCGTGGTAATGCCTGATGAGACCGCTGCGCTGTCGGCGTTGCGCACACATCAGCTGGACATGTTGCCCGTTGCCTGGGACAAGGCAACAAGCGTGATGGAGTCGAACCCCGAGCTGATGTTTGTGGAAAGGGCGCCGAGGGCGACGAATGTCATGTTTATCAGGACTGACAAGGAGCCTTACAGTGACAAGCGGGTGCGGCAGGCACTAGCGCTGGCCATAGACCAGCAGACGATAGCTGGGGAATACTTCGAGGGTAGCGCTCACGTTCTCACCTGGCCGTACCTCCCGGTTAATGCAGAGGCGTTCACGCCGCTGGAAGAGCTACCTGATGAAATCCGGCAACTGTATGAGTACCACCCGGAGAAGGCGAAGGAGCTTCTCACCGAAGCAGGTTATCCCGATGGCTTCGAGTGCGAAGTAATTGTCTACTTGTTGCCTGGAGCTGTGGACCAATGCACGATCGTCAAAGAATACCTTGCCGATGTCGGCATTAACATGGAAGTCAACGTGGTTGAAGGCAGCACCTTCTCGTCGCTCATATATGGTAGAAGGTACAATGACTTGGCCTATTGCGGCTGGGCAAATGCCTCACCGCAGTCTACTTGGGGGTGGGCTCACGGTGGTGTTGTGGACTCAATCTTCAACTTCTCCAACGTTGTCGACCCGATTGCTCAGGAGGGGTTTGATGAGTGGCGGGCCACAGAGGACCCGGTTGAGCGCTCCCGCATGATGAAGGAGGAGTACTTGCGCCAAATGGAGCTGTGCTGGGAGATACCCCTGGTAGCGCCGACTTACCATATGTTCTGGGCGCCGTGGTTGGGGGGCTTTCACGGTGAGGTGGGCCTGGGGCTCACATCACCAATGGGCGCCAATGAAAGATTTCGATACATCTGGGTTGACCAGGAGCTGAAGTCGGCGATAACGGGGCAATAACAGGCCTGGCCTCAACCAGGGCTCAGCGGGAAATGGGGAACACGTACGATGCCCAGAACTCCCATGTGCTGCGACGACCTACGATTTGGCTGCCATGCCTAATAATGGTAACATGAGGACTTATTGACTGACCGCCCAAGATCTTAAGAACCGCGGAGGTGACGATGCAGCAGCTACAGGTAGTGTCCTATATTCACGGTGAGCGATGCTGGCCATCTGTGGAGAAGCTAGCCCCTTGCGAGGAAGCTTGTCCTATTCATCAGGATGTTCCAAGCTATGTCATCGCCATTTCTCAGGGCAAGCTTGAAGAGGCGCGAGCAATCATTCGACAGACCAATCCTTTCCCTTCTGTCTGTGGCAGAGTCTGCCACCATCCCTGTGAAACCTCCTGCAACAGGGAGGTGGTAGATGAGGCGGTAGCTATCATGTGGCTGAAGAGACTAGCCACCGACCAGGAAGTGGAGAAGAGGCCAAAACGAGCCAAGATGACCAGGCAAGAAAAGGTGGCTATTATAGGCTCGGGACCGGCAGGGCTGAGTGCCGCTTATGATCTGGTGAGGTGGGGATACCCCGTCACCGTCTATGAAGGTTCGCCTGTGGCTGGAGGGATGCTGACAACAGCCATACCTGACTTCATCCTACCGAAGGAGATTGTGCAGGCCGATATTGACTATGTGAGAGCCCTCGGGGTTGATATCAGGACGACTACCTGGATCAGAGACCTGGACTATCTATGGGGAAGGGGCTTTCGTGCCATTCTTATTTCCGCAGGGGCACAAAAGAGCGGTGAATTGAAGATACCTGGTGCTGACCTGGACGGTGTTCTGTTGGCCCTGCCTTTGCTGAGGGAGGTCAAGCAGGGTGAGAAGACAAAGCTGCGCGGTAGGGTTGTGGTAATAGGAGGCGGGAATGTAGCTATGGACGTGGCACGAACAGTCCTCCGCCTCGGGGCGAATGAGGTTCATGTGGCATGCCTTGAATCGAGGAGGGACATGCCTGCTTTCAGTTGGGAAATCGAAGTGGCGGAGAGGGAGGGAGTGAAGTTCCATCCCTCGTTAGCCCCGCAGCGGTTTGGAAGCAGTGACGGGAGTCGAGTAGGCTTCATAGACTTCAAGAGGGTGCTATCCACTCATACTGATGAACAGGGAAGACTTACGTGGACATTAATGGAGGGGCCGGGCTCAGAGTACAATATGGCAACCGTGGATAGCATTATTGTGGCCATCGGCCAGGGTGTGGATATAGGCCTGAATGAAAAGCTTACCTTTAACTCCGGAGGTGGCCTGCTGGTAGATGCTGATAGCATGCTTACTACGGTTTCCGGCGTGTTTGCCGCAGGGGATGTGATCAACGTTGTCGGCACTGTATCAGAGTCTATTGCTGCCGGTCGTCACGCTGCGGGGGCCATCGACCGGTACCTAAAGGGAAAGGACCCGAAGACAACCTCTGCTCCACGAAAAGAGGCTGCCCGCCTGGAGGCCGAGATGGTACCTGCATTCCTCACTAGGCAGCCACGCTGGGAAATGCCGGCCATACCGGCGCGGGATGCTATCCGCGGTTTTGGAGAGGTGAAGACAGGCTATGCCTTATGGGAGGGCGTTGAGGAAGCGAAACGCTGCCTTAATTGCAGGACATGCTCTTCTTGCATATTTGAGCGTCACCAGCTTTGTTTTGAGACTGCCACAAGAATACTGTAAAGAAAAAGAACAGGAGGTGCAATCATATGTGCTGGGTTTGTGACGAATATGGAGACGGGACGCGATGGTTTCTCAATCCCCAGAACTATGCCAGGTTCATGTACACGGTCAAGAGGCCAGGGGAGGTGCCCAAGGCATATGGAAGCGATCCAGAAGCTCAGTCAGGGAGAATTCTTGGGGAGATAATGACTGCGAAGATGCAGGACCCAGAAAAGTGGGCCGAGCTGGTGAAGAAGGCCAATCAGCGTGACATGGCTTTCCCCAAGGGGCCAATCCAGCTAGCACAATCGGTGACGCTTGATGAAGCCAAGCAGCTGTGTGACCTTACTTATCCCGTAGCGGGGATGTTCTGTCTTTGCCGCCATCATATGCGGGCTCAAGAAGAGACGAACGAGCACGAGTACTCATGCGCCGGACTTGGTGTAGGCATGCTCAAGTGGGAACGCTGGCCCGAGAGATACAAGGGAGGCGTCCATTTCATGGATGCTGATGAAGCCAAGGAATGGCTTACCAAGTGGGACAAAGCTGGATTCATGCATCTGCTTATGACCTTCGGCGCAAGTCCATCGGGTGGACCGTACGTGGGCGGCCTCTGCAACTGCAGCTACCCGGATTGTGGGGCCATAAGAGGCCGCCTGGACTACGGTCTGGAGCTCAATGCCCTTAAGGGACACTATGTTGCCAAGGTGGACTATGATTTGTGCAACGGGTGTGGGATATGCGTTCAGCGTTGTCAGTTCGGGGCGCTCAAGTTTGAGGTTGTGAAAGACAGGCCCAACATTGACCAGTTTAGATGCTTTGGCTGCGGTCTTTGTCACTC
>JAUVVE010000123.1 GCA_030604795.1 Dehalococcoidia bacterium
CTGACAAAGGCTGTCTTCCCTGAGGCTGCCAGCCCGGCGGCAATGCCTATCATGTTTTGCTCAGCTAGGCCACATTGGAAGAAACGTTGAGGGAACTCCTGCGCAAAGAACTTGGTCATTGTTGACCGTGACAGGTCGGCATCTAGGACTACGATATTCTTGTCTTCCTTGCCCAGCTCTACCAAGGCTTTGCCGTAGGCTTCCCGGGCGGACATCTCTGCAGAAACAGTCATTTCAGTTCCTCCAGGGCCGTTTCAGCCTCCTGTGGGGTGGGTGCCTTGCCGTGGAAGTCCACATTGTTTTCCATGAAGCTGACCCCTTTGCCCTTGATGGTGTGGGCGATGATGACTGTAGGTCTGAGTTTTTCCTTCTTGGCTTTCTCCAGAGCCTGGAGAATCTGAGCTATGTCGTGCCCATTTATGTCCAGGACTTCCCAGTTGAAACTACGCCATTTGTCGGCCAATGGTTCGAGGTCCATAATGTCACGGGTCCGGCCATCGAGCTGGAGCTCGTTATGGTCGACAATAGCCGTCAGGTTATCTATTTTGTAATGAGGGGCAGCCATGGCTGCCTCCCAGATTTGCCCCTCGTCGCACTCGCCATCGCCGAGAAGTACATATACTTGGTAATCGCGACCATCGAGTTTGCCGGCCAGAGCAATGCCGATGCCGAATGACAAACCCTGCCCCAGCGAGCCTGCTGACATCTCCACCCCTGGGGTGAGCGTTCTATCAGTGTGGCCTTGAAGGCGGCTGTCCAGCTTTCTCAGGGTGGAGAGCTCTTCTGGCGGGAAATAACCGCGTTCAGCTAAGGCGGCGTAGAGCACTGGGGCGGCATGTCCTTTGCTCAGGATGAATCGGTCACGGTCGGGCCACTGGGGGTTCTTGGGGTCGTGGCGCATGATTTTGAAGTACAGGGCGGTGACAATGTCAGCGGCGGAAAGAGAGCCCCCCGGATGCCCGCTGCCAGCTTTTGCTATCATGGTGATGACATGCCGGCGCAGTTGTTTGGCCATCCTTTGCAGTTCGGCTAGAGACAAGTCGAGCTTGGCTGACGCCCGAGAAGTAGGCCGGGGATTAGGGGCGTGACTCAGTTTGCTTTCAGACATTGATATTGACGACGGCGGGTGGCTTCTAATTATAGGCTAGTCAGTCAGTCATGTCTATACTTGGGTTGAGTTGAGAATACCAGGTTTGTCAATTATAATGCTCAAGGTGATTATAGACTTCCATACTCATGTTGTGCCGCCAGGAATAAAGGAAAGGCGTGCCGAATACCTCGGGCGTGATGCTTGCTTCTCTCTCCTATATTCTGAGCCTAAAGCCAAACTAGCCACGGCAGAGGAGCTCGTCGCAAGTATGGATGAGTGTGGGATTGATAAGTCGGTTATCCTCAATCTGGGGTGGGTGAGCCATGAGCTTTGTGTCGAGACCAATGACTATATCTTGGAAGCTGTAGCTCGCTACCCTCAGCGGATTATCGGCTTTTGTGTCATCCAGCCTTTGGCCGGTGAGGAGGCTGTCAGGGAGCTGGAGCGCTGTGCTGAGAATGGAGCCAGGGGAATTGGTGAGATGAGACCGGATGTGCAGGGCTTTGACCTCAGGGATAACGCACTAATGAAACCTTTGATAGAATCGGCCATAGAACATGATTTGGTTTTCCTGATTCATGCCTCTGAGCCAGTAGGACATGAATATTTCGGCAAAGGTAGTATTACTCCAGACACCATTTATCCTTTCATCTTAGGCTTTCCCAGATTGAAATTGGTATGTGCTCATTGGGGTGGTGGTCTGCCTTTCTATGCTTTGATGCCTGAGGTCGCAGAGGCTCTTAGCAATACTTGCTTTGACACTGCGGCCACGCCGTTTCTGTATCGGCCGCCGATTTTCCAGCATGTAGCTGATATCGTAGGCGTTGAGAAAATTCTTTTCGGTAGCGATTACCCGCTTCTTTCACCGACGCGGATAATAGACCAGCTTGCCCTCGTTGACCTCGGGGAGGAAGACAGGGCCAAGATCCTTGGAGGCAATGCTCAAAGGCTGCTGTCTATTCGGTAGTGCGGGTTATGCTTCTCTTGGGTGTTTAGGCTATTGAGCAACCAGCAGATTCGGTCTTTCATTGCCATTGAATTACCTGAAGAGGTCAGGTCTGGCCTGCATCGTCTACAGGCTGAGCTGAGGTCGGCCGGGCACGCCTTTATTAAGTGGGTCGCCCCTGAGAGCATCCATCTTACTTTGAAGTTCCTGGGTAACATCTCCGTGGAAAAGGTCGCTGCGATAACTGCGGTCATGGAAGAGGCTGGCCAGGGAGCTTCTTCTTTTCAGTTGAAGATCGGTGGGTTGGGAGCCTTTCCCAACTTGAGGCGACCTCGTGTGCTTTGGTTAGGTATTGCTGGGGAGACGGATAGGTTGGTAGTTTTGCAGCGGCGCATCGATGATGGTTTGGTTGCCTTGGGCTTTGCCCGAGAAATACGTCCGTTCACTCCTCATTTGACTTTAGCCCGGTTGCGGCAGGGAACTTCACCTCGAGACCAGCAGACCTTCGGCGAGCTAGTAATGAAGACACCATTGGAAGCTAGTTATGAGGTAAGTGTGAACAGCCTTAGTTTGATGAGGAGCCAGCTCTTGCCTGGTGGAGCTGTCTACAGCCGCCTGGCGGAGGTGAAGTTGAAGAGGCAGGGTGACAAGTGACTGTTACCTGAGTGACAACTAGCCGTACGTGGATTTGCTATCCAGCCTGGGGTTGATGTATACTTTGTGCATCTTCGGAGGAGGTGGAATCGTGGAAAACAATTCCTTTCCCAAATGTTTGAAGTGTGACACAGGTGTCCTGGTGCCGTTGTCCGATTTCGGCAGTCAAGGGGCGGCGATTCACTACAAAGCGTGGGTATGCACCAGTCCTGATTGCGGCTTCAATCTCAAAATCAGGAATGGGGACGTATATCTGAATGAGCCCATATTCAGCGGAACTGGCCCTAGCCCGCGTTCGCGCGTATAGGCGCAGGTAGCCGCGTTCATATCTCAAGGCTTTTGGGCTGATGGCCTTGTTCTTCTCGCTAGGACAGCTCCAAGAGGCAGTTGTTGATTTCCTTTTTCCGCGCCGATGCATTGGGTGTGGCAGAACGGGTGCCTTTCTGTGTGCTGGCTGCCGTCAGACATTACCGCGACTTCTGCCGCCATTCTGTTGGAAATGTGGCAAGCCTGAATCAAGCGGTGGTTTGTGTCCAACTTGCTGGGGGCGTCAGACTGAGCTTGACGGCATCAGGTCTCCCTTTCGCTTTGAAGGGTTGATACGCCAGGCTATCCATGAGCTCAAGTATCGCAACCTCAAAGCCATCTCTGGTTCCCTGGCTGAGTTGTTGGCCGGTTACCTCCAAGCCAATCCTGTGCCCGGTGAAATCCTGGTGCCGGTGCCTCTTTATCCGCGACGGTTGCGGGAGCGGGGTTACAATCAATCGAGCCTCTTAGCTCGGGAACTGGGCAGGCTGATTGATTTACCGGTAGTTGAGGACAGCTTGTATCGGTCGAGGGAAGGCCTATCTCAGGCTAGGACAGCAACTGTTGAAGGCCGCCGAAGAAATGTGGCTGATGCTTTTGCCTGCCGGGATCAGAGACTACGCGGAAAGCACGTCCTGTTGGTCGACGATGTGTGCACCTCAGAGGCA
>JAUVVE010000008.1 GCA_030604795.1 Dehalococcoidia bacterium
ACCCCGTGATGATGCTGATAAGCATCTATACCACCGGCCTGGAACCCGGTCCTTTGCCTTTGGGTCAGAGCCTACTGATCGCCTGGCCTCAATTGATCACACTAATGGGCTTGACTGCCCTGTGCTTCGCTATCTCCTACATGAAGTTTATGCGTGAGGAGATAAGGTCGACCTGAAGTACTGCTTTGTGGGCGCCATTCTGTTGATCTATCCTTTCTCGTGTGGAGCAGCCCGGACACGATCGTCTTGCAGATGCTAGATAGCTCTGGTTCTCATCTAGCCGGCAGTATGACACTCAGGCTTTGCAATTGGTGCTGAAAACTCTAGACTAGAGGTATAGAAATGATTCTGAAAGCTCTTAGCCTCGGTTTCATGGGTAGTAACTGCTACATTGTTAGCTCGGAATCGACTAAGCGCGGGATGATTATTGACCCAGGCGCTGAAGCCAATACGATTCTCAAGACTGTAAGGGATTTGGGGCTGACGATACCTCTGATTGTGGCCACGCATACCCACTTCGACCACGTTGGAGCCCTCAGACCGGTTAAGGAGAAAACCGGAGCCCAGTTTGCCCTTCATGAAGAAGAGGCAGAGCGAGGGCTTGGGGCATTCTCACGGGTGATGGCTTCTATGGCGGGAGGTTCTTTTGGCCCATTACCTAAGCCAGAAAGGCTGCTAAAGGACGGAGATAGCATAGACATCGATGATGTGCATTTCATTGTTCTTCACACCCCAGGACACAGTCTGGGTGGCATAAGTCTCCTTGGACACGGGGTGGTCTTTAGCGGTGACACTCTTTTCAACTTTGGTATTGGCAGAACGGATTTTCCGGGGTGCAGCCACCGCCAGTTAATCAATAGCATTGAAAAGAAGCTTATGACTCTGCCCGATGAGACCATTGTCTATCCCGGGCACGGCCCCCAAACCACTATAGGTGACGAGCGCAGAACGAATCCGTTTCTGGGTGGGTAGATATCAGATCAGGCCGGGAAAGCCAGCCAGAGTTGGGGCCATAACCAGAGCAATTATCGACATCAGCTTTATCATGATGTTCAGCGAAGGTCCTGAGGTGTCTTTCATTGGGTCTCCAACTGTATCACCGATAACGGCTGCCTTGTGCGCATCGGACCCTTTGCCTCCATACTGACCTGTCTCTATCCACTTCTTGGCATTGTCCCACGAGCCACCAGCATTGGCCATGGTTACTGCCAAGATGAATCCTGTAGCGATAGCTCCAAGGAGGAAGCCCCCGAGGCCTACTGGCCCCAACACAATACCGACCACGACCGGGGCGATTATGGTTAGCAGACCGGGGAGAATCATCTCTTTCAATGCTGCCTTGGTGCATATGTCAACGCATTTACCGTATTCGGGCTTGGCCGTGCCTTCCATCAATCCTTCTATCTCGCGGAACTGTCGCCGAACCTCGTTGATTATGGAGAAGGCCGTTCTGCCTACGGCGTCCAAAGTCATACTGCAGAAGACGGCCGGCATCATACCGCCGAGCAGTATTCCCGCCACGACTCTTGGGTCCAGCAGGCTGATTTCGCCAAACTTGATTCCTACCATCTGGGTATAGGATAGCATCAAGGCTAGAGCCGTGAGGGCCGCTGCACCGATGGCGAAGCCTTTACCTGTGGCAGCCGTCGTGTTTCCCAGGGAGTCAAGAGCATCCGTCCGCTCCCTGATTTCTGGAGGCAAATCTGACATCTCCACGATCCCGCCAGCATTGTCAGCTACCGGGCCATAGGCGTCGGTGGCAAGGGTAATGCCCAGGGTAGATAGCATACCAATGCCGGCGATGGCTATACCGTAGAAGTCTGCAAAGTGGTGAGCGAGGACAATGGCAGCAGCTACAAAGATGATGGGCGGGAATGTACTCATTAGTCCGTTAGAGAATCCTTTGGTTATGGTGGTCCCGGCTCCAGTTTGCGAGGCTTCAGAAATGCTTTGAGTTGGTCGGTAAGCATACGAGGTGAAGTAGTTGGTGCTCTCTCCGATCAATATGCCGGCAATGAGGCCAGCAAGGATAGCCCAGAATACCCCTAATCCATCTGCCAGGAAATAGACGGCGAGGAAGGAAAAGACTGCAGTCAATATGGAGGCCGAGAACGTGCCGCGGCGGAGAGCGCCAAGCAGTGCGCCCATCTCTGGTTTATCCCCAACCCTGACCAGGAAAGTCCCGATAATCGAGGCTATGATTCCGCCGGCAGCTACCATCAGGGGTAGATACCAGGCAATAGTATCGTTGCCAACCACTCCGGCCGCTATAGCCACAGCGCACAGCGTTATTGTAGCAATGATGGAGTCGACATATGACTCGAAGAGGTCAGCGCCCATACCGGCAACGTCGCCGACATTGTCACCCACGAAATCGGCAATAACCGCGGCGTTTCTAGGATCATCTTCAGGGATTCCCTGTTCTACTTTCCCAACAAGGTCGGCACCGGTATCAGCCGCCTTGGTGTAAATACCGCCGCCCACCCTGGCAAATATAGCTACTCCCGAGGCGCCGAAACCAAAGGCAGGAATGATCTTGAGGAAATCAGGGTGGTTATGGAAGGCAAAGTAGAGGATACATAAACCAATTATGCCGATGCCAACGACACACATCCCCATCACTCCGCCGCCGCGAAATGAGACTCTCAACCCCTCATTTAGGCTTCTCTGGGCTGCGGCAGCCGTTCTTCCGTTTGACCTGATAGCTATATTCATACCTGCGTAACCAGCTCCGCCAGAGCACAAGGCCCCGAACACGAATGCCAAGCTGACCCACCAGCCAAGGCTGGGTATTATACCTAGAAGGATGGCTAGCACCACTACAAAAACGCCCAGTATTCGATACTCCCGATATAAGAAAGCTAAGGCACCCTCCTTGATAGCTGCCGATATCTCTCTTATCCGTGTGGAGCCCTCATCTTGCCGTAGCACAAAGAAGGCCAGGAAGCCAGCGAAACCCAGTCCGAAAATTCCAGTTATTGCTGCTATCCATACAAGATCCATTTGATTTGATTAGCCTCCTTTCTTCTGTAGTAGACACTAATAAAGGAGCCGCTCCTCTAAGCATTAGCTCCTCATCCCATGAGCCAAGATGGCTTTAGCACCAATTGAAGAATTTACTATATTTGGGATGTACCCGTCAAGTGCTGCATCGCTCTATAGTTGCGCTTGAGAAGCGGACTCTGTTTATCTTCCCGCCGCCGGCCGTTGGCGACTAGTAGCGATCTATTGCTTTTCTACGGAAGAGAGCAACAGACCTGACGCTGTGTTTGAACTAATCGTGCCCCCCACCCTTGTTCCAGCTAATGAATAATATGAGATTAACGATCACTATTGGAAACATAGCAAGAAATCCTATTGGTGTTAGTGACGTGCTCCCTCAAAATGATAGACAGAAAGGGAAAAGCTCAGCATGAAGGCAGCGAGGGGCTTGAAATTAGAATGACACCCCAAAATGGAATGCGACCTTTGGGCAAGGCCTGGGCGAGGCTGAAGCCTGGCACTATATGCTACATTTGCTGTAGTTTGTCTTCGAGTTCCTTTTGCCTCACAATTAGAGTGAGGTCACCGCGGGTCTTCTCCAGAATGCCACGAACTGAATCAGTTGTTCGCCTTAGACCGTAGGTTACGGCGTCGGGAAAGTCCATGGTTACCAGTGTGGCATAGATATCATCCATTATTACCAGTAATTCTTCGCATCGAGAGAGGTCGTTCCGCCTCAAGCTGTCCAGAAGATAGCGCCTCAGTTCACCGACCGCCTCACCCAGACCATTCAAGTAGGCCGGGTAGCTGACTCCCAGTGTATCAGGGTCAGGAAGTGATTTGCCAGTGACTATGGCCAAAGTGGCACTGGCTTCAGCAAACTCCTTCTGGGCGTCATGGACAAAACCAGCGTTAAGCAAGTCATTATGTTCCTGTAGAACATCATGGCCCAACTTCTGGAGTGAAACACGTGCGGCATCTAGAAGCTCCGTAGCCTTGGCTTCCTCCTGGCGGTGCACAGCACGGATGGCATTGGCGCTAGAACGGATAATCTCCCGACAGAGGCGCAACGCACTCTCTCTCGCCGCATCCTTGGCCGAGAAGTAAAGGCGGCTCTTGTCGGCGATGGCTCCCAGATTATCTGTGTTTGTCGATTCCTTGCTCAATTGCTTTCACCAGGCGGCGTGTTGCTCGTTGGATGTTCTTTTCGGCTAGGACAGCGCTGATGACCGCTGCCGAGTCAGCGCCAGCAGCCATCACCTCAGCGATGTTGTCCCTATTAATCCCGCCAATGGCCACCAAGGGAACAGATATCGCCTGCCTGATCTGTCGGAGCCGTTCTACACCAATGACGGTAGCATCTTTCCTAGTTGGTGAGGGGAATATGGAACCTACGGCGACATAATCTGCTCCTTCAGCTTGGGCTCTTTGCGCCTGACCCGACGTTCTCGCCGAGCAGCCAACAATCCTATCGACAGGCAATTCCTTTCGCACTACTGCCAAGGGCAAATCAGTCTGTCCGATATGCAGTCCATCGGCCCCAACAGCCAGAGCAATATCGAGATGGTCATTCATGATGAAGAGGGCGCCGGATTTGCGGCACAAATCTCTCAGTTTCTGAGCTATAGCCAGCAGTTCACCTTTGTCATGACGCTTGTCACGAAGCTGAATGATTTTGGCCCCGCCGTGGACGGCTTCGTCCGCTGCCTCAACTCCATCTTTTGGTGCCAATACTTGAGTATCAATAATGACATAAAGCCCACGCAGTTGGGCCAACTTGTCTTGGCGGAGTAGCTTTGACAATAGGTCACGCTCCAACGCGTACAGGTTGAACCGCGCCCGTTGGAAGTCCTTTGAGTGCAATACTGCACTCATCTCCGGAAGTCTGGCCAATTCTTCTATGACCCTAAACCCTTCTTCTGCCCTCTTAGCGTTGGCGGTGGCGATAGACGGCAGATCTTGTCGCCGACTAGCCGACCCAATGCTGGCTCCTACGTCGGCCTCCGAATTCCTCTGCGACAGGAGGTCTGTGCCAAATTTGCTTAGGCTATCGACCAAGCCATGGCGCATAGTCTTGAACTGCTGGCTTAGATTAGCGTCGTTGAGGAGAAATCGAGCGATATCTTCCAGAAGACGCAAGCCCTCGCTGATGCGGTTGCAGTTGGCGTCAATGATACGAAGCGTCCGGGGAGGCACTTTTGAGCTCCTTCAAGGATTCGGGCAGTTCACCTTCCCTGGCGGCCTGAATCTTCTGTTGAATCTCAGCAGGCATTTCCATACCCATGTCTTGAAATTTCTTTTCTGTCCATCTGCCGATATTCCGCGGGTCTTTGTAGTAGTCGGGGCCCGGGAACATGGTCGGTTTACCACTCTCCTCATGTATGGTGTTGATTGACTTGTGGAGGGCGAACGTAGAAACGGTACGCACCAAGTTGGTATTCCCGCAGCCTGAGCACCTCGGCTCAAAGGACGTTGAAGCGCTTCTTACCAGGACGGTGCTTTTCTTGCCACAGTCGGAACAGAAGAACTCGTAAATAGGCATAGTATTGAGCTAGTGAGTTTCTTCGGCGGATTCCCCTGTGCCTGTGCCGGCTGGCTCAGCAGGCATCTCTCCGCCTTCCATTCTATCAATCATTTCTTCGTATTCCGGGGCGACTGCCTCTCCCCGGCTCATGCGCTTATTCCATTCAGCCAAAGCCCTGGGATCGTTGTTTAACATCCCTTTTGTCAGTTGGGAGTCAGAGAGTATGTCCTCATAGATGCCACTGTCGGTCTTGCGCACGGAAAAAGCGGAGAATAACCTCTGGAGTGTGTCGTTGCCACATTGCGGGCAAGAGGGTGGCGACTGAGAGAATGCCCGGAGATACAGCGTAACCTTACGCTGACAATGGCGGCACCGGTATTCATAAAGCGGCACGTTTCGGCTCCATCGTTTGGCCGAATTCTATCACAAACGGCGGCACGCGTAAAAATGAGCAGCAACCGATGCTGTGGACTTATTACCCAAGCGACAGCGAAGGTCATCCGGATTCTTCGTTGCCTCTTCGTTTCCTCTTCGCGTCGCTGAGAGCTTCGACTCAGAGTTTCAGGTCAGAACGACAAGTGAAGGCTTCAGAATCACAAGGGAAAGCTCAGAATCGCAGGGGAGCACCGCAGAATGAAAGGGGAACGGCTCAGAACGACAGGCCTATACTGGAATGAATTGACACTGGAGTCCCACTCCATTAAAATCCAGACAGGTGATGACCAATGACCAGCGATGAGCTCAGAGAAGCCTTTCTGCGTTTTTTCGAAGAAAAACAACACAAGATAATTCCCAGTTCATCTTTGGTGCCTCACGATGACCCTACCATGTTGCTGACTACTGCCGGGATGGTACAAATCAAGCATTACTTCCTGGGCTTGGCCGTGCCACCCAGTTCCCGCCTGGCCTCATGTCAGAAATGCTTCCGCACCACAGATATTGATTCAGTGGGCGATGGTAAGCATCTGACTTTCTTTGAAATGCTGGGCAATTTCAGCGTTGGCGATTACTTCAAGCAGGAGGCTATTTCCTGGGGTTGGGAATTCGTCACTCAGCGTTTGAAGCTTCCACCTGACCAGTTGTGGGTGACCATCTATCTGGATGATGATGAAGCATTTAACTGCTGGCAGGGAATAGGCTTTCCCGAAGAGAGAATCGTAAGGCTTGGAGAAGAAGACAATTTCTGGGGGCCGGCAGGGGATTCGGGGCCCTGCGGGCCGTGTAGTGAGATACACTACGATTTCGGCGACGAGGTTGGCTGTGGTAGGCCTGAATGCGGACCGGCCTGCGACTGTGGCCGTTTTTCCGAAATCTGGAATCTGGTGTTCACCCAGTACAATCAAGACCGTGACGGAAAACGCACGCCACTGCCAAGCCCAAATATCGATACCGGGATGGGGCTGGAGAGAACTACGGCCGCCATAGAAGGAGCACCCTCTGTTTACAATACAGACCTTTTCCGTCCTCTCCGAGATAAGATATGCGAGTCAGCGGTGATGGAGTACGGGAAGGACAATGTCGCTGACCATGCTGTCAGGATTGTAGCTGAGCACAGCCGTGGCATCGCTTTTCTTATTGCTGCCGGTGTTCTGCCATCTAACGAGAGGAGAGGCTATGTCCTGCGCCGGATCCTACGCCGGGCTTGCTTCTTTGGCAGAAAACTAGGGATAGACAAGCCCTTCCTGAATGAGGTGGCTGAAGCCGTTATCGCCAGGATGGGACACATATACCCCGAGCTGGTAGCCAATCGCAATCTTATAGGCGAGATGGTCAGGATAGAAGAGGAGAAATTCATCAGTACCCTGGATGCCGGAATTAACCTTGTTGAAAAAGCTGTTGACGAAGCTGCCAGCCGAGGGGCGAAAGGCATTGGAGCCGAAGAGGTCTTCAGGTTTTGGGATACTTACGGTTTTCCCTCGGAGTTAACCGCCGAAATTGCTCGGGGGAAGGGATTAGCCGTTGACCTCGAAGGTTTTGAAGCTGAGATGGAGAAGCAGCGAGAAAGAGCTAGAGCCGTTCAGAAATTTGCTTCCGATAGAGGTACCGGAGAGGAGGAGGCTTTGGGCAAGTATACTCCTGAGCCAACTAGCTTTGTTGGTTACGATAAATCAAAGACTACCTCCAAGGTGAATTACATAGTAGCCCAAGATTCCGGTCTTTCTGTAACGTCCGCTAAGCAAGGCGAAAAGGCTGCTATTGTCCTCGATGAAACACCTTTCTACGGGGAGATGGGAGGACAGGTAGGCGACACGGGTAAGCTAACTGTCAATTCGAGTCAAATTGATGTTACCAATACCGTTTGGTCGCCTTTCGGCAGTTTAGCTGAAGGAGCGGTTATCCATCTAGGGCAAGTTGTCATAGGCAAAATCTCGGTCGGTGATACAGTTAAAGCTGAGGTTGATGTAGGCCGTCGCCTTGATATCGCTCGCAATCATACGGCAACACACCTGCTTCAGGCGGCTTTGTGTCAGGTGCTGGGTGGCCATCTTCAGCAGAGAGGCTCTCTGGTGGCTCCTGACCGGCTCCGCTTTGACTTCTCCCACCTGACAGGCATCAGCAAGCAACAGCTCGACGAGATTCAGCGTATCGTCAACAAAAGGATACGCCAGAATCTGCCAGTGACAAGCAAGGTCATTCCATACCAGCAAGCCGTTGATGAAGGCGCCATCGCCCTTTTCGACGAGAAGTATGGGGAGACAGTTCGGGTGATAAAAGTAGGCGAACCTCCGACAAGTGCTGAGCTTTGCGGTGGTACCCATGTCAAGTCAACTGGAGAAATCGGTCTGTTCCTGGTAACTGCCGAAAGCAGCATTGGCACCGGCTTGCGCCGAATCGAAGCCGTCACGGGGCGAGGAGGTGAAGAGTTCCTTCGAGAACGTCTCGGTGCGTTGGAGGCTATAGCTGAGCAGCTAAGAAGCTCAACCTCTGAAGCCCCCAAGAAGGTGGAGGCTTTGATTTCTGAGTTGGCTGCTGAGCGCAAGCGCACAGCATCTTTGGAAAGAGAGCTGGTACGGACGGGAATCGACGATTTGCTCAAGAGAAGACAGGAGGTGAAAGGAGTAACGGTCGTAACTGCTCAAGTACCATCTTGTTCGATGCCTGCGCTAAGGGAGATGGGAGACTTGTTGCGCGACCAATTGAAGAGCGCCGTCATAGTCCTAGGAACGGTTTACCAGGGTAAGCCTGCCTTTATGGTTAATGTCAGCCCGGATTTAGTGACTAGAGGCTTGCATGCGGGTAAGATAGTAAAACGGGTGGCAGAGGTCACCGGCGGCAGTGGTGGGGGTAGAGCAGATATGGCACAGGCCGGCGGTAGAGACCAGAGTAAGGTCAAAGAGGCTCTTGAAGTAGCAAAAGAGTTGGTTGAGGAAGTTGGCTGAGGCTTCAAGATGCGTTGCGTAGGGTTGGACATTGGAGACAAGAGAATAGGGGTTGCCATCAGCGACCCTGAGGAGATTTTGGCTAGTCCGCTGGCCACTATCACCAGGGATGAGGATGAGCAAGCCCTAGATGCCATCCTCGAACTTGTCGACAGACACGAGGTAGAACGAATCGTGGTCGGTCTGCCTTATTCTCTGGATGGCAGTATTGGCCAGCAGGCCAACAAGGTGATGGCTTTTGTTGAAAAGCTGTCCAGATGCACCAAGGTTAGCATTGAGACCCAGGACGAGCGGTTCTCCACTGTGGCTGTTGACCGTCTACTGGCAGAGGCTAGGCCTAAGAGACACACATCAAGACAACAACGTGATGCGGCGGCTGCAGCCTTCATCTTGCAGGGATACCTTGATGGCCTGAAAGCCTCTGACCAATGACACAGCATATTAGCGTCATCGGGTACCCACTGAAACACTCATTGTCTCCTGCTTTCCAGCAAGTTGCCCTGGACTACTACCGACTCGATATTCGTTATGCGACCTGGGAGACAGAAGCCGAGAATCTGCCGTCTGCGATAAGCCTATTGAGGCGGCCAGAGAACTTGGGAGCGAGCGTCACCGTGCCCTACAAAGAGGCAGTCCTACGATTGATAGACGAGGCTGACGACCTGGCTAGCTCAATTGGTGCCGTGAATACGATAGTTAATCGAGAGGGCAAGCTCGTGGGTTTCAATACTGATGCAGTCGGCTTTCTGCAGGCTTTGCATGAGGATGCCGGACTTGCCGCCGTGGATAAACGAGCAACAATTCTTGGCGCTGGTGGCGCCGCCCGCGCCATCGCCTTTGCTCTTCTTCAGGAAAGGGTGGCCCTGCTAGCAATTGTCAACCGTACGGTGGCCCGAGCTCAAAGCCTGGCCGACTTCCTAACCAAGTCTGCTGTTGCCAAAGGAATGCAGACAGAGGTGCTTGCTCTGCCATGGCAAGACCCGAGAGTCCAAGAAACAGTTCGGCATTGCCACCTAATAGTCAACTGCACCACATTGGGGATGAAATACTCACCTCAGCAGAATCGTTCGCCCCTGGCAGCTGGGTTGATTCCCAAGGGTGCTCTGGTTTATGACTTGGTGTATAATCCCTCAGCGACACCTTTGCTGCGAATGGCAAGGGAAGCGGGTGCTGATACCCTTGGAGGTTTACCTATGTTAGTCTATCAGGGGGCAGCTGCCTTTAAGCTATGGACAGGTAGGGAAGCGCCACTTGACATAATGCTTAGGGCGGCAAATCAAGCCATGTTTGGAACAGGAGGTGAAGGATGAAAAGAAGTGCCACAATCATTACTCTTATGGCCGTTTTAGTGATCTTATCCCCGATGTCGCTCGCCTGTAGTGCTATGGTCGCGGAAAATAAAGTGGCGGTAATCTCCCTTAGCGGGCCGGTACAAACCGGGCCGCCCGGGCTATTCTTTGGCGGCAGTGCTATTACTCCACAGGTGGTTCGAACCCAACTTGAGAAAGCAAGAGAAGATCAGGGAGTCAAGGCCGTTGTGCTCCAAATAGAAAGTCCGGGGGGCAGTGTCGGCGCTTGCCAGGAGATTCTCAATGAACTGGAGGAGACGGAGAAACCGATAGTGGTGAGTTTTGGAACAATAGCTGCCTCTGGCGGGTATTATATCGCGGCAAAAGCGGACAAAATCGTGGCTCTCCCGGGTACCTTGACCGGAAGCATCGGAGTCATCTCTCAAATGCCTAATGTCAAAGGACTTTATGAGAAGCTGGGGATAGAGATGGAAGTCTTCACAGGCGGGAAACATAAAGATATGTATGCCGGGGTTAGAGAATTGACCGTAGAAGAGCGACAGCTCATGCAAGACATGACCGACCAGTTGTACGACCAGTTTGTCCAAGCGGTTGCTGAAGGCAGAGGTTTGAGCGAGGAAGAAGTCAGACAGCTGGCTACCGGTCAACTCTATACTGGGGAACAGGCTTTAGAGCTAGGCCTAGTTGATGAACTGGGTGGGCTCAATGCCGCAATAGACCTGGCCGCTAGCCTGGCTGGTATCGAGGAACCGGAAGTGGAATACTACAAACGTGAAACTCCTTCCCTGCTTAGTTCTCTGCTCGAAATGAACTGGCAAAAGCTGCAAAGCCTTATTCAAATACAGGCACTGGGGGCTGAAGGTATTATCCTTCTGGAAACTCTGCGCAACCCTTACCCACAGCCACAGTACCGATAGACACGCTACAATAGGAATAACCACCATGGGACAGTTTCATTTCGTTACCGCTGGCGAATCGCACGGCAAAGGTTTAGTGGCGATTGTTGAAGGGATGGTAGCGGGTCTGTCTCTGCCGCACGAGTACATAACGCGAGACCTTAAGCGGCGACAGGCCGGCTACGGACGCAGCTCTCGTATGAATATAGAGCAGGATGAAGCCGAGATTATTTCAGGGGTGCGCCACGGCTTGACCATAGGCAGCCCGATAAGCCTTGTAATCCAGAATCGCGTTTGGCAGGATTGGCGGGAAACCATGCGCGTTGCGCCCGTGGACAAAGAGGTGGAGCCAGTGACCTCTCCCCGTCCTGGACACGCTGACCTAGCAGGAGCAATCAAGTATGGGACTGAGGACATTCGTCCGATTCTGGAGCGGGCGAGCGCTCGAGAAACAGCCGCTAGGGTCGCTGTGGGAGCCGTGGCCCGAAGATTCCTAGAAGCGTTTGACATTGCCATCCACAGCCACACAATATGCATTGGCAACCACAGGGCAAAACAGCGCGAGCCTGTAGATTGGCAGCAGGTAGAAGGTTCCCCGGTCCGCTGTGCCGATGCCGGAGCAGAAAAGGCAATGATGACATCTATCGACATGGCTAAGGGGGAAGGAGAGACCCTGGGCGGTGTTTTTGAAGTTATCGCTAGCGGCGTGCCTGTCGGACTGGGCAGCCATGTCCAGTGGTACCGCCGACTTGATGGCCGAATCGCCCAGGCGGTAATGAGCATCAACGCTGTAAAAGGTGTCGAGGTCGGCACAGGGTTTGCCGTGGCCAACATGAAAGGCTCGCAAGCCCACGACATAATCGAGCCTGCCCGGCAGGGAACAGCCTTGCCATGGCGTCGAGTCAGCAATCGCGCTGGCGGCATTGAAGGCGGAATGAGCAATGGAGAACCAATTGTAGTGCGGGCAGCGGTGAAACCTATTGCTACCCTTGGCAAACCACTGCCATCTGTAGACCTGTCCAGCGGCGAGGCAACCGAAGCCCATTATGAGCGGAGTGATATCTGTGTTGTTCCTGCGGCCGGCATAATCGGAGAGGCGATGCTGGCAACTACACTAGCAGACGCCATGCTGGAGAAATTCGGCGGTGACCATCTAAAGGAGACTCTGGCCAACTATCACAGCTATGGCACCTCAATTTCCTCCTGAAACAACTATGCGTCAGCAGGAGCGTAACGGCAATATTACGCTGATAGGTTTCTCGGCCACCGGTAAGTCGATCATAGCCAGAAAGGTAGCTGAGAACCTTCACTGGGGTTTTGTCGACACTGATGATGAGATAGTGAAGCTAGGTGGCAAGGCTATACCTGACATCTTTGACCAAGACGGTGAGGACAGGTTCAGGCAGCTAGAGCGTGAGGCCCTGAGTCAGGCCTGCCATAAAGAAAAGGTGGTCATTGCCACCGGCGGTGGGGCCATTGTGGATTCCAGGAACCAAGAACTGCTTCGCCAAACTAGCACGGTCATTTGCCTCGAAGCCAGCGCGGAGACAATCCATCAGCGTCTACTCGGCGATGCTCTTTATTCTTCGAACCCTGTCGTTCGCCCACTCCTCGCCGGGAGCAACCCTCTGGAGCGTATTAGGCGGCTCAAAGCTTCCCGGCAGCCCTACTTTGCTATCGCTGACTGGACAGTGCATACAGACAGGTTGACTCTCGAAGAGGTGTGCCACGAAGTCATTAGAGGCTGGCGATATGTAAGCCGCAGCGGAAATGAGGACCAATCCGCCGAAGTTGACTTGGCCTGTGAAGTGGAGGTAGCCACCGGCAGTTATCCTGTATATGTTGGCTGGGATTTGCTGGGCAAGCTTGGAGAAAGAATGAAACATGTGGGCTTGTCAGGCGGTGCCACTGTCATCAGCGATGAAACCGTTTTCTCTATCTATGGGGCCCGGGTCAGGAAAGCACTGGAGAAAGAGGGCTTTCCAGTCAATTGCTGCGCGGTACCGCCTGGTGAAGCCACGAAGAATATCCACCGGGCAGTTGCAATCTACGACTTTCTGATCGAGCATCATGTGGAGAGAAATGATGTGATAATTGCCTTGGGGGGCGGCATGGTCGGCGACCTGGCTGGATTTGTGGCCGCCACTTTCTTAAGAGGTTTACCGTGGCTGCAAGTGCCTACCAGCCTGGTAGCCATGGCTGATGCCAGCATCGGCGGCAAGGTAGCCGTTGACCATCCGCGAGGCAAGAACCTCATCGGTGCTTTTTATCAGCC
>JAUVVE010000064.1 GCA_030604795.1 Dehalococcoidia bacterium
AACAGCGGCGGCGTGAATTCGTGGACACGGTGGAGCGCAGACTTGCTGGCGAGCTGTTGAAGTTGGTTGAGCGCGATGCAGAGCTAGGCCGCTATGTGGCGATGGTGGAAGCCGGGGAGGTTGACCCGTATTCAGCGGCCGATGCAGTTCTGCGGCCGGGAACTTTGTTGGCTGGCTGGTCAAAGCTGCTGGCTGACAAGCTGCCCGGTGATTAGGTCGAGACAAAAGTGACTGCAAGACGCAGCGAATCCCCTACGAGGCCCACTACTTCGCGCCGTACACAGAGCCATGACGGAAGCCCTACGAAACCTGCGGTTTCGCGCGGGCGCCGGAAGTATGACGTAATTATAGTCGGCGGCGGTCCAGCAGGCGTTTTTGCTGCTTTGGAGCTGCGCCAAGCTGGCGGCGCCAGGGTGTTGCTCCTGGAGAAGGGGCAGGATATCGACGCTCGTAAGTGCCCTCTTCAGGAGAAGGGCAAGCGGTGTGTCTCTTGCTCGCCGTGTCATCTGGTCAGCGGTCTGGGCGGAGCCGGTGCCTTCAGCGATGGCAAGCTGACTCTGTCTTCAGCAGTGGGCGGTCGCCTGGGTGAGATAGTGGGGGATGACCGGATGCAGGAACTCATTGACTACGTTGACAACCTTTACTCCAAGTTCGGTGCCTCGGACAGGGTTTATGGGGTCGGCGAAGCGGTGGCCGAACTCGGGCGACGGGCAACTCTGGCAGACTTAAGGCTGGTTCCGGTAAAACTGCGCCACATCGGGACTGAGCGGTCACGCCAGGTGCTTAAGGCGATGCGAGACTTGATTATTGAGGGGGTGGAGATAAGGCTGGGGGAAGCGGCGACAGCCGTCATAGTGGATAAGGGAGCGGTAGTTGGGGTGGAAACGAGTCGTGGTGAGCGGTTGGACTGCCGCTGTCTGGTCCTGGCACCGGGTCGGGAAGGAGCGGAGTGGCTGGCGAATGAGGCTGAACGGCTCAAGCTGAGCCTGAGGTCAAACCCGGTTGACGTCGGCGTCAGAGTCGAGGTGCCGGCACCAGTGCTGGAGGGATTGACCTCGGTACTATATGAGGCAAAGCTGGAGTATTTCTCGAAGAGTTTCGGCGACCGGGTAAGGACATTCTGTATGTGCCCCGGTGGTGAGGTGATTATGGAATCTAGTGGCGGTGCCGACCCGGTTATCACAGTCAACGGTAATAGCTATGCGGAACGTAAGACCGAAAATACTAATTTCGCCATTCTGGTGAGCACCACCTTCACCGAGCCTTTTCATGAGCCTATCGCCTACGGTAAGTACTTGGCGCGGCTGGCCAATCTGCTCAGCGGCGGTGTATTGGTGCAGCGTTTTGGAGACCTGTTGGACGGTCATCGGTCGACGCCAGAGCGGATTCGCCAAAGCCTTGTTAAGCCCACTTTGAAGGCGGCAACTCCGGGCGACCTGAGTTTTGCCCTTCCATATCGTCATCTTGGCAGCATAATGGAGATGCTTCAGGCAATGGGTAAGCTGGCCCCGGGGGTGGCATCCCGCCATACTCTGCTCTACGGCATCGAGGTCAAGTTCTATTCCAGCCAGCTACAGCTAAGCCCGTGCCTGGAAACAGAAATCAGCAATATGTTTGCTGCCGGCGATGGTGCCGGGGTTAGCCGGGGACTGGTGCAGGCTTCGGCCTGTGGCGTAGTGGTCGCCAGGGAGATACTGATGAGGCTGGGTAAACAGCCTGTTAACTGTTAACCCAAGCTAAAGTCAAGCTACCAGTTTGGGAACTAGGATATAGCCCCCCTTCAGGTCGCGGAAGACTTGGTAGCCTTGCTCTCGTGCGTCGTGTTTCAATTGCTGCCCCGGCTGAGTTGTTGCGGTCCGACCAAGCTAAGTCTATTCCAATAAAGTACATGCGAGTCTCGTCTGTACTTCACAGGTAGCTGCGGTCGTAAAGAAGGCGGTTGATCAGTATCCTTCTGACACTGGTAGCTGTCTTGACGTCAGCGCCGATGCCGACGGTGAGGCGGCGCGCCACGAGTGCCACGAAGAGAGCTGCCAGCCCCACCGTCATCTCCAGCGGCTGCTGAAGGCACCAGGAGGACAGCGGCGCAGCTGCGAAGGCAATGACCATGCCTAGCGGCAGGCTGTTGCTCACCGGACCGCCGAGCATGAGGCGTTGGCTGAGCGTTTGACTAGGGGCCACGAAGCGGGGGATGGTTCTGATGAAGAAACCGGTGAGGGCGATGATGAGGGCGATAAGAAAGACCAGGTAAGCGTGGGAGGCCTCGGTTGAGCTGACACCCACGGTTATGGCAAGCATCATCCCTGCGCCGGACGTGTTGCCTCTCTCGCCGTCGAACTTCCGGAACACGGGCCACATCTGTCCGGCAACAGCGGCCACTCCGGCCGCGGCTATTACGGCCAGGTGGAAATCAAGGGCAAAGCCGATGACGACGGGTATGGCTCCTTTCAGGATATCAACCACTATCCCGGATAAGCCTTCGAGCCGCCCTACCTTGCGCCACAGCGCGCTATGTAAGTCCTCTTCCTGAGACAGGTCGAAGCCTCTGGCGCGACCGAGAAGAATCATGTACTGGAATGACCCGAGAAGGTAAGCCCCTATCACCAAAGCAATGTTAGCTATCACCATTTAGCCCTCCGGCATAAGTGTAGCAGGCAAATGGAAGCAAGGAACCCTCCATGCTCGTCCAGTCCATTAGCGACGCAGCGCTCCTTCTTAGGTGTAGTGAAGTGATGGGTCTTTACTTCCCCGTTCTTCCGTGATGGCGATGGCACTGCTGTCCGCCTCTCTTACCTCTTCCTTTTGCCCGTGTTGGGTGGACGAGGCAGCTCGGTCAAAGCGCTTCATTAACCGGCTTGAGGATCAACAGGTTGAGCCTGTTGATCCTGGTTCGGGCCAAAGCTGCAATTACTCAGCGTTCCACTACTTCCGCTGGGTAGCCTTTGCTCGCCAGCTCTTTCATGAGCTGGCTAACGTCCTCGGTATCAAGATGGACGCATAGGTCAGCTTCTCTGCCTTCCAACGGCGGCATGCTGTGCAGAGCGATTACCTTCGTTCCCTGCTTGGCAATGGCTTCAACAACTTCTTTCATGCCTTTGACTTCGGCACCATTAGAGATGACTAGGCGAGTGCCCGACGCCCCTATTCCCAGCACCGGATTCAGGATCTTGTAGAAGAAGTCGTTGGTGGTGACTATGCCTATCAGCGCATGGTCTTCCGTCACGGGCAGGGCGCCTACCTGCTTGGTCTGAGCCAGGGCTACAGCGCTCTCTACTGACGTTTCGGGTGAGACTGTGACCACATCCTTTGCCATGATTTCCCTAACGGTCATCTTTGCCATAAGGTAGTTGATTTCCCAGACACTCAGGCTGGTAGCCGGTGACGGGCCAGCACGAGCCACACGCTCTTTGCTCACCATACCCACCAGCTTCCCTCTGTCAACCACCGGCAGACGACGGATATTGTGCGCATCCATCACTCTCCTGGCTTCCATTATCGGGGTGTCACTGGACACAGTAACCACGTTCCACGTCATAACATCTCGAACTCTCATGCTCCACCTCCTCAAGAGCTTTGGGGTTATTCTATCACAGGCTGGCAAAGCTTAAAAGGCGTTACACTGCTTGATTCAGATAAATCTGTGCCGGCCAACTGCTGCTGCTTGTGACTGGGGCAGGGCTCGCGTGTTGCTGAGAACCCGTGTTGAAGGGCTTCGGGGTATGCTACAATATCTCGGCGGTATGACGGAGAAGCATGATGAGCCAGGGGCGTGAAGTTACCATAACGATTAGGGTAACGACCATACGCGATGGGACGCATGGCATCAGTATGGCCATGCCAGACCGCTTGGTCGGCGAGTGGGCAGACAGCGGGGCAAGATCGTTGGCTGTTACCGATGAATGTGGTGTTCGTATCTGCGGGGATGATGGCGTTGAGCGCTATTTGCTGACTATGCCAGGAACGCTTCTACGAGTCCGGCAACTCTCCGATACCGAAGCCACCGTAGTTGTGCGCTTGTGAGCTGGCACCACTCATCGGTTTCGAGACCTTCTGTCTCCAAATGCCGATGGGGCTCTTAATTCGCTGTGTGCGGCCGGTGGGATGGGTAGGGCGGACTACCAGGCAACCAGGAAGCGCCTGATGGTGTCATCCTTGGGTGGTGGCGTGTAGTCGTTAATCTGGGAATAGCTCTTGCCTACGACCAGACTTACCTCCTCATCAAATTGGGGCTCGATGAATGTCAGCCCTCTATCCATCGTTTCAAAGGCCACTATGGCATGCCCATACCCTTCGGGGTAAAAGATATCAACGACAGCGCAGCGAATACCGTGAGCCTCAGCATTGTTGTTGACCTGGACTGAGAAGTCGGTGCACACGTATTCATCCTCTAGGTACCCCTTGGAGTTCGTAGTATCCTGTGCCAGAAACTCCATCATCTCTTGATACGTGGGGTTCCCGATGCTGTAGCCGCTGCTACCCTCCCTCAGCCCCGACTCGTAACCAGCCTGGTAGCCAGCTTGATAACCTGCGTCCTTTTCCGCCTCCTGGCGCTGGCTGTGGCTGAGGTTTTGCGCAGCCTCGTAACCGGTCTCGTAGCCATTGTGCTGCCCATACACGTAGCTGAGATATGCTGAGCCATAGCACAGCATGACGATGGCCAGGAACATGCCCAGTGCCGTAGCTACTTTTTGGCTGTTATCCATAATGGACCTCCGTTTTCAATGTGGCGCAATCACTACGTCTGTGCCTAAGTTTAACCCCCTGCCAGTTATTAGGCAAGAAATAGCGTTTGGCCACCCCGCCCGTCATTCCGCATTCTACATCTTAGCCTTTGGATTTCCACTTTGAGACCCTTCCCGTTTACTTCACTCAGGGTGACAGCCGGACAAGGCAAGGCATCCTTGACGATGACCGCCAAATGGGGTAGGCTATTAAACTATCCTCAGGAGGAGGGATAGACGCGAGTTGTGGTGCCGCGGCATAAGAGGCGCTAGTACAGTGCCGGAGAATACCCGAGAGGCAATAGTGACTGCGAGCAAGGAACTGCTCCAGGAGATACTAGAAGTCAATGCGGTGGAAGTGGATGATGTGGCTAGTGTTTTCTTTACCACGACGCCTGACCTTAATGCAGCGTTTCCGGCAGTAGCAGCTCGGCAGCTGGGCTGGACAAAGGTTGCCTTGCTCTGCGGCATGAAATGAATGTTCCTGGCAGCCTGCCTCGATGTCTGAGAGTCCTGATGTTGGTCAATACTGAAAAAAGGGACGAGGAAATCGTGCACGTCTATTTGAGGGGGGCAGAGGGGCTTAGGGCGGAAGCTGACGAACCGGGGCTAGGCGAGGGCTGAACATGATTGTAGTAATGAAATTGGGTTCAACCGATGAACAGGTCGCCGGCGTCGTCAAACGGATTCAAGCGGCCGGCTTGCGGGAGCATCTATCTCAAGGGGTGGAACGCACCATCATCGGAGTCCTGGGCCAAACCTTTCCCGAACTTCGGGACACTCTGGAAGTGCTCCCGGGCGTCGACGAGGTTATCCCGGTTAGCAAGCCGTACAAGCTCTGCGGCCGTGAGTTGCATCCCCAGGATACCACGTTTAAGGTTGACGGAATCACCGTTGGCGGCAAAGAAATGGTGGTCATGGCCGGGCCGTGTGCTGTGGAAAGCGAACAGCAGCTTTTCGAAACAGCCAGAGCCGTGAAGGCCGCTGGTGCTACTATCTTGCGCGGCGGTGCCTTCAAGCCAAGTACCTCGCCTTATCAGTTCCGCGGCCTGGGAGAACACGGCCTC
>JAUVVE010000043.1 GCA_030604795.1 Dehalococcoidia bacterium
ATGATAATAACCAGCTCTAGCCACCATGGGCCGCTGCTATGGAGCTTCTCCGCGCTCTGCCATCAGTTCGGCGCTATGCATGACTTTGATGTGGCTTCTCCGTTTGTCCAAGCCACCCCTGAGTTGGAGGACACAAGGCGTGCAATTGGTGACCACCACGTCCACACCGGTAGCTTCTATGCCGTCTAGCTTTCGTTGCAAGACCGAGTTGGATAACTCCGGGTAGTCAAGCACAATCTTGCCGCCAAAGCCACAGCAGGTATCAGCATCAGCCATCTCTACCATTTCGAAGCCTTCCCGCTCAAGCAGCAGTCTAGGTTCACTGGATATGCCAATCCCTCGCTTCAAATGACAGGGGTCATGGTAAGTAACCTTCTCGCTCCGCGAAGGCTTCGGCTCTGCCGAAGGAGTTAACTCAAGGACCAGTTGTGAGAAATCACGAATCCTGCCGGACAACGCCTCGGCTCGCTGGTTCCATTCTGGCTCGGCGGCAGTCAGCCTCGGATACTCCTGCTGCAGCATAGCCGCGCAGCCAGGGCATACGGTGACTATGTAGTCAGGATCACCTTCTTCCAGAGCAGCGATGTTTGTTTTGGCCAAGCTGAGGGCTGTTTCAGTATCGCCATCAAACAGCGGCGGAACTCCACAGCACGCCTGACCAGGTGGGTAATAGGGCTCAGCGCCACATTCACGCAGAACCTTCATCGCGTCTCCACCAAGGTCAGGATAGGCATAAGCAGCAACACATCCGGAATAGAAAGCCACTGTGGGATGAGCTCCTTCCTTGGGCAATGAGTAGTCCTTCAATCTGGTGTGTAACGGCTGACGCGACAGTGCTGGAAGGCTAATAGTCCGCGTCAGCGAATTGAGCGGATAGGGAAGCCTTCTTATCATAGAATCTCTATCAGTAAAAGGCCGCTGCAAACATGAGCCGACTTTCATCGCCTTGTCTAGCCGCGCCGGGTATTTCAGGATGCTTCGGTATGCCAGCCGGCTTTTCCATGGCAGGCCGGTTTCCGCCACCAGCTTCGCCTTTAGCCTGGTTACCAAGTGCGGTATATCGATACGAGCAGGGCAGACTTCCTTGCAGGCCATGCACCCCATACATAAGCTTGCTACATCCTCAGCCTTATCCATGCCATGCAGGAAAGCGGTCAATACAGCGCCAATACCGCCATGGTATATGTAGCCGTAGGTCTGTCCAGCGACCGAGCGGAAAACCGGGCAGATATTAAGGCAGGCACCGCATTTGATGCAATACAGTGCCTCTCTGAACTCAGCGGATTCACTCATTTCCTTGCGGCCGTTATCCACCAGGACGACATGAACCTCGCTGGGGCCTGGTCCATACAGATGCGGCACCCCGGGAATAGCGTCGGTATGACTAGGGCCAGTCATATAGGAGACGTAGACCGGCAATTTGAAACCCATGGTGCTTCTGCTCAGCAGCCTCAGTATGGCATTAGCATCCTCGAAGCTGGAAACCAACTTCTCATAGCCAACCACGCCCACACGTATGCGAGGCAAAGTGGTCGCCATAACACCATTGCCTTCGTTGGTCAGGATGACCAAGGTTCCCGTTTCAGCTATGGCGATATTGGCGCCCGAAATACCCATATCTGCATCGATATAGGACTGCCTCAGTGCATGGCGTGCTGCATCCAGTAGAACCTGCGGGTCAGGCTCCAGCTTCTGACCGGTTGCCTTCGAGAGAAGCTCAGCCACCTGCTCAATGGTCTTATGCAGCGCTGGCCCCACCATATGCGTCGGCCTTTCCCCTGCCAGCTGAACAATCCATTCACCGATATCAGTCTCTCTCACCTCAATGCCGCCGTTTTCCAGGTGCTCTCTCAGCTCAATCTCCTCGGTAAGCATGGATTTCGACTTGACAACATGTTTCACGTTGCGTTCCTGCGCCAGCCTCAGCACGTAATCGTCGGCATCCGCACCATCTTTCGCTTCATAAACCACGGCACCAGCCCTGGTAGCTTCTGTCTTGAATTGCTCCACAAGCTGGGGAAGATCGGCAATGGATTTCTCTTTCACGCGACGAATCTCCTGGCTCAGAGCATCGAAGTCAACGCCGGCGCGTGCCATCTGGCTCACTATACTGATAAGAGGCCCAAACCTGCCGAAGGCGGCCTGCAGATTCTCATCCGCCAGCGCCTTGTGAACGCGCTTTGTCATCTCCCTGCTCATGCTACACCTGTCGCCACAATATGATGCTCCGCACTCCGACACCTGAGGTGCAAGTCAGCGGCATGCCTCATTTGCTTACAGCCCCATTCACCAAGACAATATGTTCTTCCTCGGGACCTTGAGCCCTGGCCATTAGCGCCTGTGGTATATCGCCCGTGGTATTTCTGCCGGTGATATAGGTGACATAGCTCGGCATTTTCGGGCCTGTTGAGTTCTTGGCAAGCAATTCGAGCCTACGTGTAGCCTCTTCCATGGTAGGGACTATGCTCTCGCAGTCAATCAGCGTCACATGGACGGCAGGCAATACGGCAACCAGACGAGCATTCCCTTCATTACTCACCGTGACTGAGGTGCCAGTCTCAGCTATGGCAATGTCAGCCTCCGTGATGCCCATGTCCGCCCCAATACAGGACTGCCTGAAGACACGACGCGCTGCGCTCAGTAAGACCTGAGGGGCAGGCTCCAGCTCCTCGCCAGTTGCTTTGGAGATAAGCTCAGCCACCTGCTCAATCGTCTTGTGCGCCGCCGGTCCTGCCATATGTGCCGACGTTCTCCCGGCCAGCTGGGCAATCCACTCCGCGAGGTCGGTCTCCTTTACCTCAATACCAGCGCTCTCAAGGTGCTCTCTTAACCCAATGGCCTCAGCCAGAACAGATTTCGACTTGACAACATGTCTTGCGTTGCGTCCCTGTGCCAGACTCAGGACACAATTGTTGGCAGCCGCGGCATCCTCGGCTTCATAGACCACCGCACCAGTTCTGGTAGCCTCTGCCTTGAACTGTTCTATGACCTCTCTAGCTACTGTCGCCATTTCCAGCCTCCACCTGGGCAAATGCAAAACCGTGCTTCACGCCAGATACTGTATCGTGCCGTCAGGAACAACCGCTGCCTTGGCACCGTCGGGGAAATCCCGCGCCAGAACTTCCATAACCTCAGGCCACGTCTTTACCCATACGGCATCCGGGATGGCCAGCCAATCTGTGAACGATTTCTCAAACTGCGGTGACAACACCACGAACCTCTTCAGAAACGGTAACTGAAAGTCAATAGCATTAAATAGGCGCCCCCTGGCACGTTTCCCAAAACTACCCAGCAGGTAATGCACCACCTGGCCAGCAGGACAATCAGCAATAAGTACCAGGTCACCGCCCTTTTCCATCAGCATCAGTAGTCCAATCGGTAGACCGACAAACGCTTCATTGCCCTTGCTATAGCTATTGAGCACAACCACGTCGGCACCCGAGATGGCCTTTGTCGCATAGTGCGCCACTGCGAATCCGACAGCCTCGTAGTACTCAGCTTGAGGTTCCCCCACGAATATGGCACAGGGTTGCCCGTTACCGTTGACTGCGGTATCAATCTTCAAGTCCAGCCCCACCATTCTGGCCGCCTCGTTGAAGTCCTTGACCATTGGATTCTCCAGGTAATTGCCCGGGCCCATGACATGTGCCTGCCCTGCTTCTCGTGCCCTGATCTCCAGCAAGTGAAAGGCCTCGATTGAGTCAATTGAGGCTATACCGGGCAGTATGATCTTCCCACCACCACCAAAGCCAGTCTGGGGATGTGGGATTACAGAGCCAATGGCGATTTTCAGGTCACAGCTCATCACCTCAGAGTTAACAGCAAGCTTTGTCCCCTGGGATGTCTCCCCGACGTACGTGCAGTTCTCATATACGTTGTGATTGTAGACCGGGAACCTATCCAATATCTTCTCGCCCAGCTTCTTGCGAAAGTCCTGGTAGCTATGCGCACCATGGGTGCCAGTGGCGCAAATGAATCTGACGGCTGTCTCGCGGATACCAGCCGCTTCCAGCTCCTCCAGAACGTAGGGCGCCAGCTCGGCAACCCTCGTGGGCCGCGAGATGTCATCGAAGATTATTGCCACCTCGTTCTTCCCCCGTGCCAGCTCCCTGAGCTTCCGGCAACCTATGGGCTTGCTGAAGGCAGCCCTTATCTGCTCCGAGGTCAAATACGGGGCATCGTGCCCGTCCATGAGACAGGGTACCACTTCCCACGACTCGGGAAACTCCAGCTGCAGCTCTCCCTCCTCATACCACATTTGCCTGGGAACAGCCATGCTCTTGGTACCCATCTTTTCCTCTCCTTTATCTATCAGGCCAAGATACTCGGGGGATCGTGCGCTACTATGTTTGTATCATCTGTGAGCCTGACTGTCAAATCCCCCTGGCCTCCGGCCACTCACGCGCCGCCAGAGCCACCCACCACAAATGGAGCCCCTCACTTTGGCAGCAGCAGCGCGGCTCCACGTGTCAAACAAGAGGCGAGGAGAGCAAGAGATGCGGCGGACCGGCCGCCGCTGCTGTCAGGCATTTCAATTCCTATCAGCTCACTGTTCATCCAGCCTATGCTTGGTGAAGGGCATTCCATTTAGACTTACCTTCCTATATAATTAGCCTGAACATGCCTAATCATACTTGTGACCAAGGATATAGCACGGCACATCCAGGAATGAATCCATCCTTGAAATACCAGAGGCGTGCCTGCTAAGCAGAGCAAGTTTGCTCTGGAAAGGGAGGTGAGGAAAAGTTGGCAAGGTTCCTAATGGTGCTACTGCTCATATGCGTTGGTTACGTCATTTGGACGTTCCTTAAGGGGGGAGGGTGTTAGGTTTGGCGCAGAAAGGACTCCGACTGCCCAACCCAACATGGTTAACTTCAAATAAGGCAACGGGATAACTGACCATCGCTCTCTTCCAGCGTGAGACTGTGGCTTGGACCAACGGTTTGTTGGTCCTTAGCTGGTAGTTACATTCTCCTCACCTTCGTTCCAAGGTATGAACACCATCCGTCGGAATGTTGCCGTAGCTATAGGGAATAGTAGCGATCGAGCTGCGATTCCAGCATTGATTGGAGGTCTGCACCTCCAGCATACCGAAACACGTGCAGCCGTACCCTGGGCCCTGGGAAGACTAGGCGGGACGGCGGCCAAAGAGGCACTGGGCAAGGCTCTGAGGGAAGAGGAAGAAAAAGAGGTGCCGGAGGAGATCCAGGAAGCACTTCGCACGGTCTCCTAAAGGAGATTGATTTGAAGGGAACAGTACTGGTTTTTGGCAGTATCAACACGGACCTTGTCATCTATCTTGATACTCTCCCAGGACCAGGGGAGACAGTCACTGGCGGCAAGTTCATGTCATTCCCTGGTGGCAAAGGGGCCAACCAAGCAGTAGCCGCGGCACGGGCGGGAGCGGAGGTCAAGATGTTCGGCTGTATCGGTGATGACTCCCTTGGCAGGGAAAGGATGATGAGCCTCCAAAACGCCGGCGTTTCTACACAGAACATCACGGTGAAACCAGGGATTCATTCTGGCATTGCCCAGATTATCGTGGACAAAAGTGGGGAGAACATTATCGCGGTTGCTCCCGGGGCTAATTCCCTGTTCAGCCTCGACGACATCACTTTCCCTGAACGCTCCGAAGGTGAGACAACTGTAGCCCTTTTCCAGAATGAGATTCCCCAAGTAAGTACCGAAGCCGCCATACGGGAGTGCAAGAAACGCAAGATGCTGGTTCTGTGGAATACGGCGCCAGCTTGTCAGCAGAAACCCGCCAGAGAAACCCTTGAGGCAGTTGATTTTCTCATCTGCAACCGACCTGAACTGACCTCCCTTGCTGGCGACGGTGATGACGAAACTCTGGCTCACGTGCTCCGAAGTTGGGGGGCAACGAACGTCGTTGTTACGCTCGGGGAAAAGGGCTCACTTCTCGTTGCGGCTCAGGAGACGCACCATCAAGAAGCGTTTCCCATTGACGTTGTAGACACCGTTGGTACCGGGGATTGTTTCTGCGGATTCTTTGCCTGCTCACTGTCGTTCGGCATGTCAGTGAAGGAATCTCTACGAAGAGCGTCGGCAGCAGCGGCGCTCTCGGCTACCGTCAGGGGAGCGCAGACTTCCATGCCCTCTGCTGACGCGGTAGAAAGATTGCTCTCTGCAACCGGGAACGCCCGGTGATACCTGCCAGCGAAAAAGACGTGATAGACCTCCGAAGGAGGGAAAGGAACTATGGCGACACCGAAAGAACTGACCGACCTTATTCGTTATGAAATCGTTCAACGGCGTGAAGAAGGGTACAAAGTGGAGGCTATTGAGGAGCGTGTTGAGCGTGCCTTGAAAAGAAGCGACGGGCTAGGAGAGCCAGAACTGTACGCTATCCTCCGCGAGCTCGAAAGCCTGCAACCCACTGAGTCATTTCCCTATGTGGAACCATCCACGCTGGATGACATCCGCGCCGAACGTCCCGACGGGCCGCGCCGCATGGAACTGAATCTCGCGGATGCCAAGGTGCTCGACCGCATTCACGGAGCATGGCTGGGACGAGCTGCTGGCTGTGCCCTGGGGAAGCCCGTGGAGGGCTGGCCTAAGGGCCATATTGATAGCTATCTTCAATTTGCAGAGGCACTACCACTGGATGATTACATCCCTCTGGTGGAAGGACATCCCGAGGGACTCAGACCGCATTCTGC
>JAUVVE010000007.1 GCA_030604795.1 Dehalococcoidia bacterium
CCAGGGGGCTCGCAGGCTTCATGTGGTCGACCTGGATGGAGCAGCCAGCGGAGAGGTGCGCAACATGGCTGTTATTGAGGCCATAGTAAAGCGGGCAGGGTTACCTGTCCAGTTGGGCGGTGGTATAAGGGACGAGGCTACCGTGGACAGGCTGATTGGTGTTGGGATAGACCGCGTTATTCTGGGGACAGTGGCGGTGGAAAAACCGGAACTGGTCAAAAGCTTGTGTCGTAGGTTTGGTGAGGCGATAGCGGTCGGCATCGACGCTCGCGACGGGCGTGTCGCTACTCATGGCTGGCGGAAAGGCACCGAAGTCACGGCCTTGGAATTGGGTCAAAGCATGGCAGCTGCTGGGGTGAGGCGCCTTGTCTACACTGACATAAAGCGGGACGGAACGCTAACCGAGCCCAATTTTGACGGAGTAGCTGAGCTGCTTGGTGCTGTAAGCTTGGCCGTCATTGCTGCCGGTGGCATTTCGGCACTGGGCCATCTGAGGAAGCTTAGGGAATTGGGGGTCGAGGGTGCCGTTGTGGGCAAGGCACTTTATACAGGCGATATAAACCTCAAAGAGGCTTTGGCGTTGAGGCTGTGAGGTTTCACCCTCACCCTGACCCTCTCCCGTCAAGGGAGAGGGTAAAGTTACTACTCCCTCCCCTGGCGGGAGGGAGTCAGAGGGAGGGGGATAATGGTTTCATGAATGAGGTGATGATATGTTGAAATTCGATGACAAAGGTTTGATTCCGGTCATAATTCAAGATGCCGATAGTGGTGAAGTGTTGATGTTGGGCTATGCCGATAAGGAAGCCCTGCACCGTACGGTGGATGGTGGTGAGGTCTGGTTCTACAGTCGGAGCCGGCAGGAGCTGTGGCATAAGGGAGCTACCTCAGGCGGCATTCTGAAGGTGCATTCTATGGCTAAGGACTGTGACGGTGATGCTATCCTGATTCGAGCTAAGCCAGCCGGCCCGGTATGTCATACTGGCAACTGGAGCTGTTTCTTCCAGGGTTTGAACAAGGAGGACCTGGACTGAATTGCACCTACTCATGTGTGAGTCACCTGTCCGTGGGTGACCCACTGTAGACTATGTCTCAACTGTAGGCGGGTGAGTATCACGGAATTCTAAATGCAAAGGACTAAGCGGGTTTCGGATTTCTTCATTAGTGCTTTGGTATTGTCTGGGATTTCGTATTTGGTGCGTAGGATTTGAAGGGTAATCTATCACCCTAGCCTTCTTCTGTCCAGAGAGAGGGGAAAGGGTCCCCGTTGTCAGCCTCGATGACTTTCCTCAGGGCCGATAGAGCTGCTTCCAGTTGGCTATCGTTTGGCTCTCTGGTGGTCATGGATTGCAGGGCAAGACCGGGGGCTAGAAGGCCGCGTACCACATGATTCTGACCATGTGCTGAGCCAAAACGGACGAATTCGTAGCCGATGGCGGCGATAACAGGGATGAGAACGATGCGAGACAGGATGCTCAGCCAGATTGGTGGACGACCGAGCAGAGCGAAAACGACTATGGCGATAACCAGGACAGCCAGGAGAAAGCTCGTGCCACAGCGAGCGTGGGAGGTGGAGCAGCCCTTCACAGAGCCCAGGTCCAGGGGCATCCCGGACTCATAGGCGTTGACGACCTTATGTTCAGCACCATGATAGGCGAAGACTGCCCTTATATCGGGCATCAGGCTAATCAATTTGAGGTAAGCGATGAAAAGGCCGATGCGCAGGAGACCCTCGATCAGATTGCTGACCACGGCTGAGGAGATGTACGGGTCAGCTAGGTAGTGTGTGAGGAGCAAGGGGAAGATGAAGAATAGCGCTACGGCGAAGGTGATGGCGATAGCTAGGCTTCCCCACATCAGCGCGGGAGACATGTCCTCTTCTCCTTCCTCAGCTGAGGCCTCAGCTGAGGCAATCTGGGCAGAATGGAGCAAGGCTTGAATGCCGAGGACTAGAGTCTCGATAAGGATGATTATGCCCCTGATGAGGGGCGCATTTCTCAGGCGGCCTTTGTAGATGCTGGCAATAGGCTGGCTGGTTACATCTAGTTCGCCATCGGGACGGCGGACGGCGATAGCCACATTTTCTCGCCCACGCATCATTACGCCTTCGATTACCGCCTGACCACCGTAGTAGAAAGGTTTTGACGTTGCCATTTGTGTGGAGTTTCACCCTCACCTTAATCCTCTCCCATCAAGGGAGAGGGAATATCGCGAGTACGCTCTTCTGTCAGCAGAGAGGGAAAAGAAACGTAGGAAGCCGTCTTCAGACCTGTGCCAAAGCGGGCGGACCTGAAGGTCTGCCCCTACTGCAGTTCGGCTGGCTAGTCGGTCAGCTTATAGCGGCGCTTGAAGCGTTCTACCCTACCGGCGGTATCCACTATTCTCTGTTCGCCGGTGAAAAACGGGTGGCATTTACTGCACAGTTCAACTTTGAGCGTCTTCTTGGTGGCGCCGGTAGTGAAAGTACTGCCGCAGGAGCAGATCACCTGGGCATCAGTGTAGTATTCAGGATGAATCTTATCTCTCATTTGTCACTCAGCATAAACGCTGACCTTTTTCCTATCCTTGGCTGCCGGTTCGAACTTGACGGCGCCGTCAATGAGGGCAAAGAGGGTGTGGTCTTTGCCCACGCCAACGTTATTGCCCGGATGAATGCGGGTGCCTCGCTGCCTGACTAGTATAGTGCCGGCACGAACCTGTTGACCGCCGTACCTTTTCACGCCGAGCCGCTTTGAGTGGCTATCACGACCGTAGCGTGTGCTACCCCCACCCTTCTTATGTGCCATTAGCCTTCACCTCTGACTGCTGCCTTCTTCTTTCTTGGGGCTGCTTCTGCTACTTCCTCACCCGGTTTGACGATTTTTTTGATTTCCAGCGTAGTATGAAGCTGCCGGTGCCCCGTCTTGACGCGGTAGCGCACCTTGGACTTATATTTGAAGACGATAATCTTAGCGCCCTTCTTCTCACCGAGGCAAGTTGCAATTACCTTGGCGCCATCGATGGTCGGACTGCCTACAATGGTGTCTTCGCCGTTGGCAATAAACAGAACTCTGGAAAGCTCGACATCCTGGCCTTCAGCGGCGGCCAGGCGGTCGACATCCATTTTCTGTCCGGCAGCTACCTTGTACTGTTTACCGCCGGTTTCAATGATAGCGTACGTTCCCTTCATGTTCAAAAACGACACTCAATTTACCAGATTGGATAGCGGAATGTCAAGTTTGGCGGGTGGATGGGGTATGGTTTGGTTGCAAGAGATAGTGACGGGGCGGGAGTAGCTCACCGTCGCCCAGCTCTCTCCCTCCTCGGGGTGAATATTGAATCCCGGGTCGCTTCACTGCAAATCCGAAATCCGGACTTCTAGTCTTTGGTCTTTGTCTTTGACCTTTGGCTTTCGGTTATCGTCACCTGGCCTCTCCCGTCAAGGGAGAGGAATTGGTCGGGCATTGTCTCCTCTTGAGGGAGATGGAAAGAAGTTACGGGAGGTTTTGCCACAGTTCGCTGACTTTTGCTTTGAGTTCGGCGAGGGGGCAATCGGTGTCAATAACCACGTCGGCGTGCTTCACCTTCTCGTCTGATGGCATCTGAGAGCGGAGGCGGGCCAGGATTTGAGCTTCGTCAAGTCCCCTCTGGGCTTTGACTCGCTCTACTACCACGGCTTCTGGGGCCACGGTGACCCAGACCTGGTCTACCAGGGATGTCCAGCCGGCTTCAATCAGCAGAATGACTTCGACGACTGCTACACTGACTCCCTGCTTCCGACATTGCTCGATTCTTCCCCGTGTTATTTCATACATCTTGGGGTGCATCATCTGGTTGAGGCGAGCCAGGGCCGCTGGGTCGTTGAAGACCAGTTGACCCAGCTTGTGGCGGTCTATTTCCCGGTTGCGGTTCAAGATAGATTCCCCAAAAGCAGCTACCACTTCCTGGTAGGCCTGGCTGCCAGGTTGGAAGAGCTCGTGGCCCAGCTTGTCAGCATCGATTGTAGCGGCGCCAAGTTGGGCCAGGATTCCAGAGACTGTAGTCTTGCCCGTGCCTATGTTACCCGTTAAGCCGATAACCAGCATATGTACCCAAATCCTAATTCCTAATATCTAGACGAGTTGAGATTGCTTGGCTTCGCTCGCAATGACAGGCGGCGAAGGGCTTGCAATGACCAACAGAATGCAAAAGTTAAACATAGAAAATCAAAATAACAGATGAAACTCCCAAAATGCATTGAGGGGGTCAGGCTTTACGCAGAATAATTTTTGCATTTTTGTTTGTACTTTTGATTTTTGGCTTTTGATGTTTGCATTGCCTACAGGTGAAGGGCGGTCACCCGTGGGCGGGTGACTCGCACGGGAATGTGCAAATACTTAAGACGTCACACATGCGTTTCATACGAAGGCTGACATGCCGAGCAACTCGCGGCCGACGATGAGTTTGTGAATCTGGGTGGCGCCATCGGGGAAAGTCAGTGTGCGGGCATCGCGAAAGTAGCGTTCTACGGGATATTCTTCAGAGATGCCATAGGCACCGTGGACCTGGACCGCTTTGGAGGTTACCCCGACAGCCATCTCGGTGCAGAAGGCTTTGGCCATGGAGGCTTCTCTGAAGCAGACTTCGCCCTTATCTAGCAAGTAATACGCCTGGTAGCAGAGGAATCGAGCTGCCTCCGTGACCATAACCATATCAGCGATCATTTCTTGAACAAGCTGGAACTTGCCGATGGGGCGGCCAAATTGCTTTCGTTCCTGGGCGTATTTGATGGCGGCGTCAATGGCTGCCTGAGCCAGCCCAACGGCTCCCATGCCTACGTGCACTCGCAGCGGTACAAGGTCGGCCAGCGCTATGACGTAGGCTTCACCTGGGTTGCCAATGAGGTTGGCTTTGGGCACGCGGCAGTCCGTGAAGACCATTTCTGAGGTTGGACAGGAGCGCAAGCCTAGTTTGGGCAGCTCCCTGGCGGTGAACGGGGACTCGGCCTTGTCAACGATAAAGCAGGAAATGCCTCGGGCTCCCTTGCTCGGGTCAGTAGAGGCGAAAAGCAGGGCTAGGTCAGCGATTCCACCGTTGGTTATCCAGGTCTTGGTGCCGTTGATTATGTAATAATCCCCGTCAGGTACCGCTGTGGTCTTGATATCCCGAGCCCCAGAGCCGACATCGGGCTCGGTCAGACAGAAGCAGGTGATTTTTTCCAGGGATAGCACCTTGGGGATAAACCTCGCCTTCTGTTCAGCAGTGCCATGTCTACATAGCAAGGGGAGTAAGGCCGAGTCCTGTATGGCGGCTATGAGGCCCAGACTGACATAAGCGCGCGCCATCTCCTCGCCCAGAACACCATAAGAGACGAGGTCCAGGCCTTGGCCGCCATCCTCAGGAGGAAGTGTTGACCCTATGTAGCCGAGAGGCACCATCTTCTCCAAAAGGCCCACAGCTACATCTCTAGGCAGAGGATGATACTTGCGGTCATATTCGTCGGCGATGGGGATTATCTCTCGCTCCAAGAAACCGCGAACGTTTTTCTTCAGTATCTTTTGTTCCTCGTTGAGTTCTGGGATCATTATCGCCCCCTGTCAGTTCATTCTGCAGGCTATTCTAAACGAAGTCCTGAGTATTGTCCATTGTCTGACTAGTCTGTGCAACGCACCTGTGCAGACCTCAGCGAAACAATGTAGGGACAGGCCTTCAGACCCGTCCCTACGTTTGATGTGGTGCAGTGAGGTGGTATAATTGACTGGGGCTTGGTTGGCTGATGTTGGAGGCGCTGCTTTATGACAGGCTTTCCGGGGCCAGGGTGCGGTGCAATGTCTGCCAGTGGCGTTGTGTTATCGGCCCGGGCAAATACGGTGTTTGCAGGGTACGTCGAAATGATGACGGCGTCCTTCACGTCCTCAACTACGCGGAGGTCTCTTCGGTGGCGGCTGACCCCATTGAAAAGAAGCCCTTGTTCCACTTTTTCCCAGGGAGCCTGGCCTTCTCTCTAGGTACGTGGGGATGCAATTTTCATTGCCGGCATTGCCAGAACTGGCAGATCTCTTGCATCGAAGAGCCAGGCGAAATAATGCGGCCTTCACAAAAGATTTCACCACAGGAAGCCGTGAAGTTAACGAAGGAACGCAGTTGCGGGGGCATCGCCTGGACCTATAATGAGCCCAGTATCTGGTTTGAGTATACGCTGGATTCAGCGAAGCTGGCCAAACCGAGCGGGCTTTATACTGTCTACGTGACAAACGGCTATCTCACTCCGGAGGCGCTGGATACGATTGGGCCTTATCTCGACGCCTGGCGGGTTGATATAAAGGGTTTTTCCGATGGTTTATACCGGGACCTGGCGAAGATTCCCCGGTGGCGAGGGATTCTTGAGGTGGCCAAGAGGGCTCAAGAGAAGTGGGGTATGCACGTTGAGGTGGTAACCAACATAATCCCGACGATGAATGATGATGATGAGCAGCTAGAGGGCATTGCCAAATGGATGCGGGACGAGCTGGGAGAGCTGACGCCGTGGCACGTGACCCGGTTCTATCCCCATCATAACCTGATGCATCTGTCACCGACCTCGATAGCTGGCCTGGAGAAGGCTTATGATATCGGAAAAAGAGTGGGATTGCGCTTTGTCTATCTGGGCAACGTGCCAGGCCACGGCAGTGAGAACACTGTTTGCTATTCTTGTGGAAAGGTGGTCATTCGGAGGGTCGGCTATGATGCTGAAGTGCTGGGCGTTGACGGTTCAAGGTGTAAGTTCTGTGGAGCTGAACTTAACATTAGGGCAGCCGGGTCAATGTCATAGGGCTTCAGCTCTATCAAGGAGGTCATGGTGATAAGGAATCCAGTTGTCGCTGGGCAATTCTACCCAGGCTTGCCTGAGCAGCTTGAGGCAATGATCAGAGAACTGGTTGACGAGAAGGCAGAGAAAGTCGACGCAGTTGGGCTGATTTCGCCTCATGCTGGCTACATCTATTCGGGGCCGGTAGCTGGGGCCGTTATATCTAGAATCAAGTTTAAAGAGACCTTTATCATCCTTGGTCCCAATCACACCGGCAGAGGAAAACCCTTTAGTATCATGACAAAGGGCACATGGAAAACGCCTTTGGGTGAGGTGGAAATTGACTCAGAACTTGGGAGGCAGATTCTGGCCATATCTAGTCACTTGGAAGAAGACCATGTGGCACATCAGTATGAACACTCTATAGAGGTTCAGATTCCTTTTTTGCAGTATTTCAAGCCAGATGTCAGGATAGTGCCCATCGTTCTGTCCCACTCCACCGGTGCCACTTATAAGGAAATCGGCAAGGCGATAGCCAAGGCCATTAAGGGATCAGGTCGGGAGGTTGTAATCACAGCCAGCAGTGACATGACCCACTATGAACCGCAAGAAGCTGCTCAGAGGAAGGACACTCAAGCCATAGAAGCCATAGTAGACTTAAACGAGGATGAACTCTTGAAGCGAGTTGAAGAGTTGAACATATCAATGTGTGGCTATGCACCGGTAGTCAGCCTTATTTCCGCTTCTAATGAATTAGGGGCAAGAGAGGCAGAACTAGTTAAATATCAAACGAGCGGTGACACATCCGGTGATTATACCAGCGTGGTAGGCTACGCCGGCATAATAGTAAAAAGGGGGTGAGGAGGTGGAATGGAAAAGGAGCTTCACCCAATAGCAGAGCTGGCCAAACAGGCGGTGGAAAGCTATGTTCGCCAGGGCAAGGTACTCAGCCCAGGAGAGCTTACTGCTGAAATGGAGCGGAGAGCTGGAGCCTTTGTATCTATCAAGAAGCGGGGAGAGTTGAGAGGCTGCATTGGCACTTTTGAGCCGACTAAGGCGAACGTGGCCGAAGAAATCGTTGCCAATGCCATTGGTTCGGCCACTCAAGACCCTCGCTTTACGCCGGTTGTGGCTTCTGAGTTGGATGAGTTGGAATATAGTGTAGATATCCTCACCGCGCCTGAACCGGTGGAAGAGGTTGCCCTGCTCGACCCCGAGAAATATGGAGTAATTGTGGAGTGCGGGCTCAGGCGTGGGCTCTTGCTGCCCGACCTTGAAGGTGTGGATACTGCCGACCAACAGATTGAGATTTGTCGGGCCAAAGCGGGCATATCAGCCGATGAACAGGTCAAGCTGTACCGATTTCAAGTAAGGAGACACAAGTAAGCGAGGCCAGCTTGACATAGTGACATATATCTGTTATGGTATAGCGAGACCTGAGGTGGTGTAAAGCATGAAAAAGACGATGGTGTATCTTGATGAAGAAGCGCATGAAGGGCTGAGGAAGCTGGCTTTTGAGAATAATACCTCCATAGCCGAGCTAGTCAGGCAAGCGGTGCGCCTGGTTTATGGTGAGGATATAGAGGATATCAGAGACATGGAGGCGGAATTAGCTCGTTATAAAGCTCAGCCAGACACGGCCGTGGAACTAGGGGAGTACTTGCGCCACAGGAAGGCGCATGTATCGGCTTGAGCTAACGCCCAGGGCACGACGGGAGCTAGATAAGCTTCGAGGCGGAGCGTTCGACCGTGTTGTAGGGGTGATTCAAGAGCTGGGAGACAATCCGAGACCGGCGGGTGTGAGAAAAGTCAGAGGGCCTATTCATCGAATCCGTAGCGGCGATTGGCGTATCATCTACGCTCTGTTTGATAAGGACCAGCTTGTTATAGTCGGCAAAGTGGCCAGGCGCGCTGAGGATACTTATGATAGGGTTGATGAGCTGTTCTAGGTACGTGGCTGTCGCCCCTAGCCTCGGGTAAGGAGATACAAGTAGGATGAAGCTGCTGATTGTTGGCATTGGCGATTGTGGCTGCAGGCTGGCTGGTGAGTTTGCCGAGTTGGACAGAATGGCAAGGGCTAAGCGCGGTGCTAGCATAGTCACCCGCGCCTACGCGGTTAATAATGACAAAGCTGGCCTGGCGGCATTGACCAAGGCTGGACACAGGACGCTGTCCCCCGTGTTGATTCGGGGTCCTTTGGAAAGCAAGGACAAGTCAACGGAAGCCGGCGCCCGGCTTGTGCGCCAGGAAAGCGACCGGGTAATGACAGCCATGAGGTTGGGTGGTTTTTTTGACGCGGATGCCTTCTTACTTGTCGCTGGTTCCGGCGGAAGCCTTGGTTCCGGCGGAGTACCAGTAATAGCCCAACTACTCAAGGAACACTACGTGGACAAGCCGGTCTATGCGCTGATCATTCTTCCGTTTGAGACTGAGGCGTCCGAGGCGCAATATGTTCACAACACGGCTATATGTCTCAAGTCGACTGATAAGGTAGCTGATGCCGTTATTCTGGTGGACAATGGGGGGGTGGGAGTCTGGGAAGAGATAACCCCAGCGGAGAATCTGGACGGCGTGAATAAAGGCATAGTCTTCCCATTCTATGATCTTCTCTGTGCTGGTGAGGTGGTTGGGCCAAAATACTCTGGGGCCAAGGTGCTGGACGCAGGCGACATAGTGCAGACCCTTGCCGGGTGGACGGCGATAGGCGTTGGCAAGACGAAGTTCTCTACTTCCATATTGCCCTGGAGAAACACACAGGACTTCCGAGAGAAGGGCTCCGAAACACTCAGGGCTGTGGAGGCGATGAATCTGGCTCTGATTCGCCTGTCGATTGATTGCAAGTTGGAAAACGCTGGTAAAGCCCTGTATCTTCTTTCAGTGCCATCCAAGAAAGCCAACGTTGATATGGTCAGTGTCTTGGGGAATCGCCTGCGAGAGCTGGCGGAGAACGCCGAAATAAGGGATGGTAGCTTCTATGGGGCTAAGGATTCTGCCCAGGTTACTGTGATCGCGTCACAGTTGGTCTATGTGGACAGAATCAAGAGCTACTATCACAGAGCGGCTGAGCTGGCTCGGACGCCTAAGGCGGATGAGAAAACGAAGGAGAAAAAAAGAACCAGGAGAGCGCAGAAGCCAGACTAGAGTGATGCTTTTCGACCTGAATCAGCTAGAGTCAAACGGTGGGGCGCAGTCCAGGGTAGCCCCTGAGGTGTTTGGAGATATGCCCTTGGCGGCGAGAATGCGGCCGCGAGGTTTTGCTGAGTTTGTTGGCCAGGAACATCTGGTAGGCGAGGGGCGGGTGCTGAGAAAATGCATCGAAGCAGACGAGTTGCCATCGATGATTCTCTGGGGGCCGCCAGGCAGTGGTAAGACAACTCTGGCTTATGTTATTGCTGGCGTCACCAGGTCACACTTCAGTCCGCTGAGTGCGGCCAGCGCTGGTGTGGCTGATTTGCGTCGCATCGTGGATGAGGCCAAGCACAGACTCAAGCTATCCGGGCAGCGCACCATCCTGTTCATTGATGAGATTCATCGGTTTAATAAGACTCAACAGGATGCCGGATTGCCCTTTGTAGAGAACGGTGTTGTAATTCTCATTGGCGCCACAACCGAGAATCCTTCCTTTGAGGTTATCTCTGCTTTGCTGTCGAGGTGTCGAGTATTTACTCTGAACTCATTGACAGACGAAGAGGTTCATTGCATTGTTGAAGGAGCAATCAAGGATGAGGACAGAGGACTGGGGAAATTGAAAGTGGAACTGGCCGAGGACTCTTTGAGGCATTTGGTGGTCATGTCCAATGGCGATGCTCGGGTGGCGCTCAACGGCTTGGAGATGGCGGCTCAGGCTACATCGCCTGAGGCTGACGGCTATCGCCGGCTCAGCTTGACGACTATTGAGGAAGCGCTACAGCACCGCGCTTTGCTTTATGATAAAAGCGGTGACCAGCATTATGACCTTATCTCGGCGCTTCATAAATCGCTCCGTGGTTCGGACCCGGACGCAGCTTTGTATTGGCTGGGGCGAATGCTTGAGGCTGGTGAGGACCCTCTTTATGTCGTCCGACGTCTGGTCCGCTTTGCTTCTGAGGATGTCGGCATGGCTGACCCTCAAGCATTGATGGTAGCCGTAGCGGCGCAACAGGCAGTGCATTTTGTAGGAATGCCCGAGGGCAATCTGGCTCTGGCCGAAGCGGTGACCTATCTGGCTACGGCTCCAAAAAGCAATTCGCTGTACGGGGCCTATTCACGGGTGCAGCAGGACGTTGAGCAAAGCCGCACCGAGCCAGTACCGCTTCACCTGCGTAATCCGGCCACCCGATTGATGAGTGAACTGGGATACGGGAAAGGCTATAAGTATGCCCATGATTACCAGGGGCACTTTGTAGAGCAGCGGAACCTGCCAGTTTCACTCCAGGGGAAGCGTTACTATTTTCCTAGCGACCAGGGCTATGAAAGGGAAGTGGATGCTAGACTCAAGTCTTGGTGGAAGAACAGGCGGGAGAAGAGAGACTGAGACGGGACGCCGTATCTTTCCCCTGTGGCGCGCTTACGCTAAGAGGGGTTTGTTGTTCTCCTGATGGCGACGGGGTTTTTCCAGCAATAGTCCTGTGTCACCCTCATCCTCTGTACGGCGGCTCGATGGATAACAACGTTATTGTGGCGGTGGCTTCAGCTCTGGTTGGCAGCTCCGTAATTGCCCTCATGTTCAATTTTCGTGGAGTAGGTGGCAGTGAGGGCGGCTTTGGTGGAGGAATCACTGAGCAGGAGGATGTGGTGGCAGCGATAAGCTGGCTTGCATGTCAACCTGAAGTAGATGCGGGTAGACTGGGATTGCTGGGGTATTCCTTTGGTGCCTCGGTGGCTTTGCCTGTTGCCTGTGATGATGAACGGGTCAAGGCGATGGCACTTGTTTCGCCACCTCTTGAGCCGCCGCAGATATCTCGCCTAAAGGACTGCGCCAAGCCCAAGCTCATAATGTGTGGGGCTGATGACTTCGTGGTTCCACGCCACAGGGCAGAGTTGATTGGGCAAGAGGCGGCTGAACCAAAGCAATTCGAACTCATATCCGGGGTTGACCATTTCTGGTGGGGCCATGAGGTGGCAGTAGCGCGGCAAGTTGCGGCTTTCTTTGGCGGTGTGTTCAGGACGGTCGGTGCTTAGAGACGTTCAGCTCATCCTTCATGCTTATATTGGCCTGCCTACCGTGTTGAAAGCGAAGCCAGATTCCTTGTTGACAGGCGGCTTGGTGCACTGCTGGGGTTATCTCTGTCCTAGTTCTTTCAGCTCTTGGTCTGTGTGTGCGGTCAGGTCGGGGTTATCCGACAGCTCAAGTACCTTGTTCCAATCGGCAACAGCTAGATCGAACTGCTGCACTGATTTGTAGGCAAGGCCGCGATTGTAGTAGGCTAGGGCGTTAGCCGGATTGAGCTCGATCACCTTGGTATGGTCAGCAATGGCCATGTCCCACTGTCCAGTCTGTCCATAGACAATTCCGCGATTGTAATAGGCTCTAGCGTACTCAGGGCTGAGCCTAATTGCTTCGCTGTAATCAGCAATGGCCATGTCCCATTGCTCCTTGTTGATGTAAGAGTACCCTCGGTTGTTATGTGCCATAGCGAAGTCGGGGGCGAGCTCGATGTTCCTGCTCAGGTCGGCGATAGCCAGGTCCCATTGCCCGCGCGCATTGTAGAGCGACCCTCGATTGTAGTAGGCGGCTGCCAGATTCGGGTCAAGTCCTATGGCTCTGGTCAGGTCGGCAATCGCCAGTTCCAACTGCCCCTTCCAGCCGTAAGAAATACCCCTGTCTTTGTATGCCTCAGCCAGCTTGGGGTCAAGCTCGATAGCCCCATTGAAGTCAGCTATAGCAAGGTCCCATTGCTCCATTTCGTTGTAGACTGCCCCCCGGTGGTGATAGGCCGCAGGTAGATTTGGGTCGAGCTCGATAGCCTTGCTCAGGTCCTCGATGGCGGGCTCCCATTCTCCCTTAATGACATAAGCCCAACCCCGGGTATCGAAGGCCTCGGCATGGCTAGGATCAATCTCAATACTCTTGTCCAGGTCAGCAATCGCTGAGTCCCATTGCTGTTGCGCATTATAAATCGCGCCTCGATTGTAATAGGCCACAGCGAGTTCGGGGTTGAGCTCAATCGCCTTATCTAGGTCGGCGATGGCCAGGTCCCATTGCTCTCTCACACCGTAAGTGTAGCCGCGATTGTTATATGCCATGGCGTAGTCAGGCTGGAGCTCGATAGCCTTGTTCAGGTCGGCGATGGCCAGGTCCCACGGTCCCTTGTTGCCATAGGCAACCGCCCGATGGTAATACGCCTGGGCAAGATTGGGGTCGAGTTCGATTGCCTCATCCAGGTCAGCGATAGCCAGGTCCCACTCGCCTCTGCTGTTGTAAGCCCAGCCGCGATTCTTGTAGGCCTCAGCTAGCTCAGGGTTAAGCTCGATTGCCTGGTCCAGGTCAGCAAGAGCCAAGTCCACCTGGCCTTTGTTGTAGTATGCATAGCCCCGGTTGTCATAGGCCTCGGCTAGGTCGGGGTCGGCCTCGACGGCTTTGCTGTACTCGGCGATAGCCTCATCCCATTGTCCTTGGTCACGATAGGTATTGCCCTGTTCAAGATGCTCCAGCGCTGGATTAGCGCACGCCAACGTCAGCAGCGCAGCGCACGTGAGCACAATAAGCCCACATCTATTTGTCACACCTATCCTCCTTGGTAAAGGTTTGAAGTGGTTTTGGCCTCAAGCAGACGCGAAGTGGTCTCATGCTTTGCTGGCGGACAGCCTCGGGAGTGTTCTCAGCCACAAGTATAGCACCTTGGTTGACTGGTCTCCAAATCTACTGCTGTCTCCGGCTGCGTGCGGCGTTCCGATGTGATGCCCTAAGCAGGGCTCGTTTTGATGCACTGTACTTTCAACGATGCGGTTTTCCTGCCTCGGCTGGGGCCCAAGCGCCTATGCTGGTGAAAACCTGATGGGGTCTGCTATAATACGCCTTGGGTGGTGGCTGCTCGAAAGGGACAAGCCAGGGGAGTTGTCCGGTGGGGTCATTCTGTTGCCGGTTATCGGGTTGAGTAGGCATGACCGATAAGCCAAGTGGAACGAGGCCTGCGATAGATAGACTGATTGTTCTGGGGCTCCCTGTTCTTACCGGAGCAAGCTCAGCTGCGCAATGTGGAGGTGCATCTTGGCCAGATTCCGAATAATCCCCCGGGAGACGAAGTTTTACGACCTATTTGAAAAGAGCGCTGGCAACTTGGTCGTGGCTGCAGGCAAACTGGTTGACCTCTTCGAAAACTATGAAGATGTTGAGGCGAAGGTAAAGCGTCTCAAGAAGTTGGAACACGAGGGCGATACCATAACTCACGAGATAATCCAGAGCTTGCATCGGACTTTTGTGACGCCCATTGATAGGGAAGATATCGCTCGTCTGGCCAATGCTATGGATGATGTGATGGATTTCATCGAGGCTGCTGCCAGGACAGCCTTCCTCTATCGCGTTTCCCAGCCCACGGAAAGGGCTCGAGAGCTAGCCGCAATCATACTCAAAGTAACCTATAGGCTGAATGAGGTAATGCCGCTTCTACGTCGCCGTGACCAATTCAAGCAACTTCTGGAGCAGTGTGTAGAGATCAACAGGCTGGAGAACGAGGCTGATGACGTGCATCACGCTGCCCTGGCTGAGTTGTTCGATAATACGAGGGATGTGCGTGAGATCATCAAGTGGCGCGAAGTCTATGAGCAGATGGAGAGCGCTACTGACCGAGGCGAGGATGTGGCCAATGTCCTGGAAGCTGTAGTATTGAAGCATGCCTGAACCCTTGGCTCTGTTAGGCCTGGTAATTGTAGTAGCCATCGGCTTCGGCGTGGCAAATGGTTTCAACGATGCGGCCAACGCAATTGCCACGGTAATTGGGACTCGTACTCTCTCCCCCCGGGCTGCCATTATCATGGCAGCCTTCTGCAATTTCGCCGGCGCCGCTACGGGCACTGCAGTAGCCGCAACAATTGGCAAGGGGATTATTACCTCAGAGGCCTTGACTCTGACCACGATCATCGCCGGGGCTGGAGCAATTGTCATCTGGGCAGTTGGAGCCACGCGCTAAGGCATGCCCATAAGCTTGACCCACGGGTTGGTGGCTGGATTAGTGGGGGCTGGGCTGGCCATCTCCGGTAGCGC